>NZ_JYOQ01000033.1:0-54964 GCF_000960545.1 Vibrio sp. S457-15
TGCTTGGCGACCATAGCGTTTTGGACCCACCTGACTCCATTCCGAACTCAGAAGTGAAACGAAATAGCGCCGATGGTAGTGTGGGGCTTCCCCATGTGAGAGTAGGACATCGCCAGGCTTTTAATTTAGACTTAGGTCTAACCAGTGCGGAGCGGTAGTTCAGTTGGTTAGAATACCGGCCTGTCACGCCGGGGGTCGCGGGTTCGAGTCCCGTCCGCTCCGCCACTTATTTGAAAGCCCTGCTAGAAATAGCAGGGCTTTTGTCGTTTTAGGCTGTCATTTTCCCTTCCAAGAGAAGTCATACCAACCTTGAAAATTAACTGGTTAGGTCTATCCATTTTTACGAATGCATTTTGGTGACTCTTTTTGAGCTATCCAAAAACCGATTCCATGCATCACAGACTTTGGAGATGATACTGTCGTAATCAGTAAAAGATTGGTGGATAAATCGCGTTGCTTCAACCAACTCCAGACTTGTTCGATAGAGTATAGCTCTAGAGAATAGGACGGAAGTTTGATGATACTGACATTTTTAAAGTCATTGGCTTTTCTTGTCGTCCTTCCTGCCCTTCTTCAAGAAAGGTTTGAACCTACTTATTGACACTGGTTCGGCTTACCTTGAGAAACCTGGCAATTTGTGTGCGTGAGTGTCCATTTTTGAAATGAGCAAGGGCCAGTGGTCTCATTTTCATCTGAATGGATTTTTGCTGACTTGCGAGTTTTTTAAAGTCGATATTATTGAGGCTGTCCATAGCGAATCAGTTCTGTTGTTGGACAGCCTCAATTGGATCATGTTTTTACTTAGATTGGTATTACTTGTCTGTTGAGTGGTGCTCATTGGCGCGGGTGGAGAAAAGCCAAAAAACGATAAGGGTCAAACGGTAGCGAGTGGTTTAAGAGAGGGGGGCTGGGTTTCTAGTTAATTTAATACGTGTTGATGGTTATGGATAAATGGTAGGCAATAAAAAAGCCGACAGTAAACTGTCGGCTTGATAATGTTGTTACTGGTTAGTCGTGCTGAACCAGCATCAGAGCTTTACGAGAGACTTCATGAGCTGCTTTGGTTAGATTTTGCTTCTCTAGTGTGTCTGCTAGGAAAGCATAGTCAGATACGTCTGAGCGAAGTTTTAGAGCTATTTCAAAGTGCTCCTGAGCTTGTTGCCATTTCTCTTGACGGAAGTAGAAGTGTGCTAGAGCGCTGTGTGCCGCTGCGTTGTCAGCTTCTTTCTTTACTACGCCTTCTAGGAAGACTACTACAGGATGGATATCTGGTAGGTTTAAGTCTGGCAGTAGTCGGTAAAGTTCTGGTTCAGGCTGCTTTTTCAGTGCTTCTTTTAGTACGGTAAAGGCTTCGGTATCGGCTTTACGAGCAATAAGCTCACGTGCAAAACAAGCAATAAGATGCGTGTCTTGCTTCACTTTACGAGCCAGACTGTTCCAATGAGAAATTAGCCCTTCGCTACCTTGTTGTTGCGCGACTTCATGCAGTAAACCACATTGTGCTTTCTGAATCAGTTCTGCTTGCTCTTCTTCCGTTACTAGCTTTGCTTTCGCCAGTTGTGGCATTAGGTCAATCAATGGCTGCCACAATGTAAGCTGCATGTAAGTTGTTTTGAGTAAGTTCAAGACAATCGAGTTATTTGGGTATTGGCCTTTTAGCGATTGCAGGGTATCGAAAGCGGCTTCGAACTCATTATCACGAATAAATTGCTTGGCTCGAGTCAGTTCGACAGCGAGATGAGCATTCTCCTGTTGGCTAGCTAATGCAAGATAATGATCGCGTCTTGCTTTATCACCTTGACCTTGGGCTGCTTCAGAAGCAACGAGGTAGCAAAGTAGTGGCATATCGTGGTGATTTGCCCAACGAGTGACTTTCTTTTCAGCACCTTTCCAATCACCTTCAAGGAGCTTGATAATGCCTTCATTGGTGTAGCGACGAGAACGACGCATTTTACGTACGCTGAAGTAGTTCCAAGTGCTTGAGCTTGCGTAAACCAACTTTTTAATCAGGTATTCAAGGAGGAAAAGACCAGCTAGCGCAGCGATAACGAAGATCATCAAAGTGGTTACGCTCATTTCGATGGTCTTGTTTGCTATTGAGATCAGTACATATCCTTGTTGACCAGAAAACTGAGTACCGGCAAATAGACCTGCACCTAGAACGACAAATAGGAAAATAAGGCGAATCATTATTTATCCCCCGTACCTGTCATTGTTGTGACTTCACGACGTAGTCGCTCACGAATCACATCCGATAGCTGAGATTGGCTTTCCAGTTTTGCAGGGTACTCAACTTGAATATTTTGTTGGCTTAATTGGTTGAGTGCTTTGTTGAATTCTTTCACCGCATTGTCGTCTTGATTGAAGAAAGCCATCGCCCACTTGTCAGCTGTCGTTAACGAAGTGGTGTAGATTTCGCCTTGCTCTTGGTAAACCGCTTTGATTGCTGTTTCCAGTTTGGCCTTGATGTTTTCTTTTAAATAGAAATGCTGCTCTGGAGACAATAATGGGATGACGTTGCCATCGCGAGTACGGAAAGTAATAAAGTTCTCAGAGAAGTCTTTCAGAGAGGTCATCAAATTATCTTGCCAGTTTGAAATGTCTTCTGATACTTCATGTTGAGCAACGACTTGGGCTTCCGGCAGTAGTGCATTTGCTAGAGGCAACTTATCTACTTGCTGCTGTAGAGCGGTTAAACGCAGAACAAGACCGTCACGGTCAATCAATGGGACAGTGCGCAGTTTGGTAATGTCGTTTGCCATCGCTTTACGCAGTTTAACTAAGCTTGGATCGTTTAGCGCGGCAATACGTTGGTCTGCGCTTTCCATTAGTTGAGTTGCGCTTTCTACGTCATGCTCTAAGAACAGTTTACGACCAGCCAACTTCACAAGGTAATCCGCTTCTGCCAATAGCCAGTCGTTTGGACGTCGGCCTTTCACATCTGCGACGGCGAGTTGTAAACTTTCAATGCTCTTTTGTTGTTGACCAAGCACCACTTCTGCTTTGTGCGTTACTGTGGTCGCTTTCTCGATGGTTTCTTCTTTAACTTGGTTTAGCTCTTGCTTCATCGAAGCTTGCGCTTTTTCTAGTTGGTTTTGTAGCTGAGCGATTTGGGTTTGGTAATCGGCTTGTTGCTCATGAAGTTTATAAGCGAGACCGCCACCGAAGATGATTGAAAGAATGATCGCTACGGTGCCGAGCTTGACGCCACGTTTGCCTTGCTTCTCTTCAAATTCAACCTTTGTTGGCTCTGCTGGTTTTGCAGGCTCAACCGGTTTAGAGGCTTCCTTTTTAGATTCAGCATCCTTTTTCGGTGCGTCTTTTTCAGCTAGCGGTGCCGATGAGGTTTCTTCGGAAAGGTTTTTATCGTTATTTTTTTGGTCGTTATTTTTACTTGTCATGCCTATATCCTGTGTAGCTAGGGCTGGAGAGCAGCCAGTAATTCTTGGTTGGATGCGCTTCCTGTGCACCTCACCCGAGTGAACCCCCTTTGAATTGCAATGTCAGCGATGCGCTGGCTGGGGATATACAACTCTTGTTGATTAAGCCAAGTCAATTGCTCTGACGTCAATTGGCTGCACAAATAATCCAGTTGTTCACCACTGGTGACGACGATCTGGTCAATTTGTAGGGTTTTCCATAGTGAGACACAGCTTACTGGATCGAATGGGATGAATTCTCTCTTGTAAGTCTCACTATAGTGAACTTTTGCTCCGCGTCTCACCAATGCATCTTTGATCAGTTCTCTTCCTCCGTTACCACGAAGGATAAGAACCTGCTGCTGTTCTACATTCTGTAACGCTGGAAGTCGCAATAAGTGTTCACTATCACTGACTTCGGGATAGTGTACTTTCTGTTGGGTGCATTTGCTTAAATAGTGTGCTGTTTTTTGACCAACGGCAAGGTATACCGCTTGTTTCGGCCATGATGCGCCATTGCTGGTTAGGATTTGCTGGGCGCATTGCACGGCGTGTCGGCTAACGGCGATAACTATTTGAGCTTGATGGAGATGAGTCGTGAGGTGCGTGTCCGTGAGATCGGCAACAATGTCGATCAGCGGATGGTGGTGTGCGGAAATGCCGTGCCTTTCGAGCAGAGAGCAAAGCGCGCTGCCTTGCTCTCCCGGCCGAGTGACCAACACTGCCATGATTAATCGTGGTCTGCGTACAGCTTGGTTAGAATGTCGCGGGCACCGTTATCAAGTAGCTCGTTAGCCAACTGGATACCGAGCGCTTCTCCATCTTTACGGTGACCACGCACTTCGCCACGCACAATTTCGCTGCCATCTGGTTCTCCGACGAGCGCGCGAAGCCAAATTTCATCACCTTTAAGTAGCGCGTAGCTACCGATAGGCACCTGACAGCCACCTTCAAGAGTTAGGTTCATGGCACGTTCGCACAACACGCGATCGGCGGTGTCTTTATGGTTGAGTGGCTCCAGAAGTTTGAGTAAGCGTTCGTCGTCTGCGCGGCATTCAATACCGACTGCGCCTTGGCCAACCGCTGGCAGTGATTGTTCTGGTTCGATAAAGCTGCGAATTCGGTCTTCCAATTTCAAGCGCTTTAGACCTGCGGCTGCAAGAATGATAGCGTCGTACTCACCCGCATCCAGTTTGCCAAGTCGAGTCCCCACGTTGCCACGCAGTTCTTTGATAATGATGTCTGGGCGGTATTCTTTCAGTTGGCATTGGCGACGCAAACTGCAAGTACCGACGACCGCACCTTGAGGGAGTTCATCAATGTTGCTATAGGTATTAGAAACGAAGGCGTCGCGAGGGTCTTCGCGCTCGCAAATGGTCACGAGGCCAAGGCCTTCAGGGAAGTCGACAGGTACGTCTTTCATTGAGTGCACGGCTAGATCGGCGCGGCCTTCAAGCATGGCAACTTCAAGTTCTTTAACGAACAAGCCTTTGCCACCAACTTTAGCCAGCGGTGTATCCAAAATCACGTCACCTTTGGTCACCATGGTTACCAACTCGACTTCCAAGCCAGGATGAGCGGCTTGAAGAGCGTCTTTAACAAAATGAGCTTGCCATAGTGCAAGTGGGCTTTTTCGAGTTGCAATGCGAATTGGTGTGGATTGGGTCATGATCTTCTCAATGCTGTTTGGATTTGGCTTTATCCTACCATTCTCATAAAGAAATGCTTACTGTTAGTTAGTTATCTCGTGGGGCTAAGGAAGGATTTACATAAGGTTGTGAAAATAGTGTGACTGGATTCTCAATTAGACTAAGGACTATTATTAGTTAGAGGCGATTACAAGCGACACTACCGCGTCTTCATTTTTGTGACTAAAGTATGGTTTTACGTCCGGTGCGAATTACGGGTGGAAAACTTTACCAACTCCAATGAAAGTGTTAAATTGATCACGTTTTTAGGCCGTTTTGGTTTAAAACATCAGCAGATGTCCGTGATTGTTCAACCAAGGAATTACCCTTGCAGGCTTACACCTATACCATCATTCAGCGATTAGACAATTTGAACCAGCAGCGTATCGATCGCGCGCTGGCGCTTATGGATTCGCAAAGCCAGCAAGTTTTCCACTTGATTCCTGCCTTACTGAACTACAATCACCCAGTCATTCCGGGCTACTACGACGCTGACGTTCCATTCGGCGTACACGGGCTTGAACTCAATCCTATCCAACAGCAATTCATCGACGACATACAACTCGCCATTGGCCAGCCACTCAAGACGGCAGAAAAGCCAGCGATCTTGGGCTTATATACCATGGGTAGTACGTCATCGATTGGTCAAAGCACTTCCAGCGATTTAGACATTTGGGTATGTATTTCGCCAGAGATGGATTGCGACGAACGTGAACTGCTCACCAACAAATGTTTGCTGATCACCGATTGGGCGCAAAGCCAAGGGGTGGAAGCGAACTTCTTCTTGATGGACGAAGAGCGTTTTAGAAGTAACCATTCTGAAGAGATGACGGGTGACAACTGCGGTTCCTCACAGCACTTGCTTTTGCTTGATGAGTTCTATCGCAGTGCGGTGCGTATCGCTGGTCAGCGCTTGTTATGGCAAATTGTGCCACCAGAAATGGAAGAGTGTTACGACGAGTACGTTTCTCAATTGTGCAGCGATGGCTACATCGACTGTAGCGAGTGGATCGATTTTGGTAAGTTGAACCGCATTCCTGCCGAAGAATACTTTGGTTCGAACTTGTGGCAACTGTACAAAAGTATCGATTCGCCATACAAATCGGTATTAAAAGCCATTCTGCTAGAAGCTTACTCGTGGGAATACCCGCACACACAACTGTTAAGTATTGATACCAAGCGTCGATTCTTTGCCCATGAGCCAGATCTCTATGGCATGGACGCATACTACTTAATGTTGGAAAAAGTTACGCGCTATTTAGAACGAATCCAAGACGATACACGTTTGGATTTGGTGCGTCGTTGTTTCTATCTCAAAACCCATGAAAAGCTATCGCGTGAACCCGATGTCGGTTCGGTGGCTTGGCGTCGTGAAGCGCTGAGCGACATGATTGCGAAATGGAATTGGGATTCCAGCGTGGTTGCCGAGCTCGATGACCGCCGCAACTGGAAAGTTGAACAGGTGAAAGTCGTGCATCATGCGTTGCTTGATGCGTTGATGCAGAGCTACCGTAACTTGATTCAGTTTGCGCGTCGCAACGACATCACATCCGCGATCAGCCCGCAAGACATCAGCATTCTTGCGCGTAAGTTGTACGCTGCGTTTGAAGTGTTGCCGGGCAAAGTGACGTTGCTGAACCCACAAATTTCCCCTGATTTACATGAACCAGATTTAAGCTTCATCGAAGTTAAAGAAGGTGGGGTGAACAAGTCGGGTTGGTATCTCTACAAGCAACCATTGATCGCACATCGCATTCTTGGTCAGCCATGTCTTGAGCATCACGAGTACTTGAGCAAACTGGTCTCGTGGGCTTTCTTTAATGGCCTCATCACTGAATCTACGCGTTTGCATGCCGTGGTGCGTGAAGCACAGCTAGATATCGATAAGTTCTACCAAATGGTGAGTGACTTACGAAATACCTTTGCACTGCGTAAACGTCGTCCGACGATGCAAGCGTTAGCGAGCCCGTGTGAAATCAGCCAGTTGGCGATGTTCATCAACTTCGAAAATGACCCTACGTCAGAGCTGTCCGGGCGTTCACTGAAGGTGGATGTGAAAAACACCGATATCTTCAGCTTTGGCCCTGAGCATAAGAACTTAGTCGGCAGTGTCGATTTGGTTTACCGCAACTCCTGGCATGAAGTGCGTACACTGCATTTCAAAGGCGAAACGGCGATGTTGGATGCGCTAAAAACCATTTTGGGCAAAATGCACCAAGATGCGTTGCCACCAGAATCGGTTGATGTGTTCTGCTACGCGAAAAACATGCGTGGAGTGATGCGTAATATGGTGTATCAGCTTCTTGCGGAATGCATCGACTTGCGTTTGAAGCCGGTGGAGCAAGAAAAACGCCGCCGCTTTAAAGCGATGCGTCTTGGTAACCAAACCTACGGATTGTTCTTTGAACGCCGTGGTGTGTCGGTGCAGAAGTTAGAAAACTCCATCGATTTCTACCGCAGCATTTCTACCAATAAGCTAAAAGGCTCGCCGCTGTTAATGCTTGACCGTGAGCAAGAATACCAATTACCAGAAGCGGTGGATGGTTTTGCAAGTGAAGGTTTGGTGCAATTCTTCTTTGAAGATAACGAAGACGGTTTCAACATCTATGTATTGGATGAGTCGAACCAAGTGGAAGTGTATCACCAGTTCAGTGGCTCAAAAGATGAGATGATCGCCTCGGTCAACAGCTTCTACACTTCGGTTAAAGACGACAGCCGCGTGGCGTCTAAGTTTATTAACTTCAACTTACCGCAGTACTATCAGATCATTCACCCTGAAGAGGGTAACGCTTACATCATTCCTTATCGCAATGATGGGTGCTCACCGCACCGTCCTACTAAAGCGGTAAACGCGTAACGCAACCATATCCATAAACAAAAAGAGCACCGAGGTGCTCTTTTTGTTTTGGTGTTCATTGAGAGGATTTACGCCCAATCAATCTCTTCGCCAGCGTGTTTTTCACACTCTTGCTTCACCATTTCAAACAGTTCCATACCCGTTTTTGAGCAGGTCCATTTGTCTTCCACTAACTTGAAGTGGAAACCACCCGATTTTGAGGCCAACCAAATCTCATGCATTGGCTCTTGGCGGTTGATTATGATCTGGCTGCGGTCTTCAAACTCTAATGTCATTACGTTGCCAGACACCTCGTAATCAATGTCTGCGCCTGAATCATCGATGGATTCTTCGATGATTTGCATCTGCGCATCCACCAGTTGATGAAATTCAGTATCGTTCATCCGTCTATCCTATTGCTTTTCCTGAGTGTGGTGCGATTATAGGGGGCATTGATTCAATAATCACGATATGCCAAATGAAAAAATTAGTAACTGTGTTGTTTGTGATGGCTGCCGCGATGCTGGCAGGGTGTGGCCAATCTGGCTCGCTGTACATCCCAGATGACGCACAACAAAACGAGCAATCACAATAAATAACCGCACCTTAGGGTGAAATTAGGGTTCAGCAGTCGAATTAAATAAGGGAAGCGAATTTTGGATTACTTCAACTATCAGGATGATGGCCAACTTTGGGCCGAAGACGTCCCACTTCAAGCTCTTGCCGAGCAATATGGCACTCCTCTTTACGTATATTCTCGAGCCACGCTAGAGCGCCACTGGAAGGCGTTTGATAGTGCTGTGGGTCAACATCCTCATCTTGTGTGCTACGCAGTAAAAGCCAACTCAAACTTGGGCGTACTGAACGCGCTGGCTCGTTTGGGTTCGGGTTTTGATATCGTATCTGGTGGTGAACTAGAGCGTGTGATTGCTGCGGGCGGTGATGCGAAGAAAGTCGTGTTTTCTGGGGTGGGTAAAACGCCAGCAGAAATGAAGCGCGCACTAGAGCTTGGCATCAAGTGCTTCAACGTTGAATCTGAGCCGGAACTCGAACGCTTGAATAAAGTGGCGGGCGAGCTTGGTGTGATTGCGCCTATTTCGCTACGTATTAACCCAGATGTTGACGCGAAAACTCACCCTTATATTTCGACTGGTCTTCGTGACAACAAATTTGGCATTGCGTTTGACCGCGCGCCAGAAGTGTATCAATTCGCCCAGAGCCTACCTAATCTGAATGTGCAAGGTATCGACTGCCATATTGGTTCTCAGTTAACGAGCATTGACCCATTTATTGATGCAACCGACCGTTTGCTGGCTTTGATTGATGACTTGAAAGCACAAGGCATCAACATTCGTCACCTCGACGTTGGTGGTGGCTTAGGCGTGGTATATCGTGATGAATTACCGCCTCAGCCGTCTGATTACGCGAAAGCGTTGTTGGGGCGCCTTGAAAATCATCAAGACCTAGAACTGATTTTTGAACCAGGCCGTGCGATTGCAGCAAACGCCGGTATTTTGCTCACCCGTGTGGAGTTCCTAAAACACACTGAGCATAAAAACTTTGCCATCATTGATGCGGCGATGAATGACTTGATGCGTCCAGCACTGTACCAAGCTTGGCAAGATATTGTGCCTGTTTCCCCTCGCAATGGTGAGCCACAAACTTACGATTTGGTTGGCCCGATTTGTGAAACTGGTGACTTCTTGGGTAAAGATCGCGCGCTCGTTTTGCAAGAAGGTGATCTACTCGCGGTTCGCTCAGCAGGTGCCTATGGTTTTGTGATGTCTTCGAACTACAATACTCGTACCCGAGCGGCAGAAGTAATGGTGGATGGTAATCAAAGCCACCTTGTTCGCCAGCGTGAAGAGCTGACCAGTTTGTGGCAGCTGGAACAGATTCTACCGGAGTAACACACAACAAATGCATTTCCACTTTTCCAAAATGCACGGTTTGGGCAACGACTTCATGGTCGTCGACTGCATTACCCAGAACGTGTTTTTCTCGCAAGACTTGATCCGTCGTTTGGCGGATCGTCACACTGGCGTCGGTTTTGACCAATTGCTTGTGGTAGAAGCACCTTATGATCCTGAAACCGACTTCCACTATCGCATTTTTAATGCCGATGGCAGTGAAGTGGAGCAATGCGGCAACGGCGCGCGCTGTTTCGCGCGTTTTGTTCGTTTGAAAGGGTTGACCAATAAATACAGCATCAGCGTGAGCACCAAGAAAGGTAAGATGATTCTTGATGTGGAAGACGACGGTGAAGTGACGGTCAACATGGGTGTGCCAGAGTTTGAACCGAACAAAATTCCGTTCAAAGCGAAGCAGAAAGAAAAAACCTACATCATGCGCGCGGGTGACAAGACGCTGTTTTGTGGCGCTGTCAGCATGGGTAACCCGCATGTGGTGACAGTAGTGGATGACGTGGATACCGCAGATGTGGACACTCTAGGTCCGCTGCTTGAATCACACGAACGCTTCCCTGAACGTGTGAACGCTGGCTTTATGCAAGTGGTGAGTCGTGACCACATTCGTCTTCGAGTTTACGAGCGCGGCGCAGGTGAAACACAAGCTTGTGGTAGCGGTGCATGTGGCGCGGTGGCTGTGGGTATTTTGCAAGGACTTTTGGATGAGAGTGTGAAAGTATCGCTACCTGGTGGTGAGCTGCATATTTCTTGGCAAGGCCCGGGCAAACCACTCTTTATGACCGGCCCTGCTACTCACGTATTTGATGGTCAACTGTCGTGCTAGTCAAAGAAAAAGGAAACGGAAACGGTTTGTCTCAAGTTGAAGCTGACGCATTAACGGCAGAAGTGGTGGCTGAATACCTAAAAGATCACCCTGATTTTTTTGTTGAGCGCCCTGAGCTGGTGGATCGTCTGTCTTTTCCACATTCGGATTTAGGTACGGTTTCGTTGGTGCATATTCAAATGAATCGCCAGCGTCAGCGTATTGAAGAGCTTGAAGAAGAGATCACCACGTTAATGTCGCTTGCGGCAAACAACGATCGTACCTTCTACGAGTTCATGGATTTGCAGGGCTCGATTCTAAAGTGCGGTGACTTCAAGCAAGTTATTAGCGCGATAGAGCTAAAAGCCAAAGATCTCGGACTGCGTGCGTATGTTCGCTTGTTTAGCCAATGTGATGCATCGACGCAACTTAGCAAAGAACATTACCAGCGTTTTGCGACCAACCACCTCAATGGCAAAGAGGCTTATTTGGGCCGCTTGCGTAAAGTGGATCGTGAAGCGTTGTTTGGCAATATGGATGTGCCAGAAATGGGTTCCTATGTGGTACTGCCGCTGGTGAAGAAGCAGACGCTTGGCGTGCTTGCGTTTTCTAGCGAAGATGGCGGTCATTTCCAACCAGATATGGATACCTTGTTTTTGCGTCACCTATCCTTAGTAGTGGCACATCTTGCTCAAACATTGGTATGGCAAAGTTACGATGACGACAACACCCAACACTCCTCTGCCAAATAGTCTTCAAAAGCCTCTTGAACGCTTCTACGAATTCTTGCGAAGCGAAAAGGGGCTCAGCTTGCACACTCAACGCAATTACAAGCAACAGTTGGAAACCATGGCGCAGCATCTTGCCGAAATGGGATTGAAAGATTGGTCTCAAGTTGATGCTGGCTGGGTTCGACAACTTGCGGGTAAAGGCATGCGAGAAGGCATGAAGGCCAGCAGCTTAGCTACGCGCTTGTCTTCGCTGCGTAGCTTTTTCGATTTCTTGATTTTGCGTGGTGAGATGTCAGCCAACCCAGCCAAAGGGGTGTCTGCACCTCGTAAAAAGCGCCCGCTGCCAAAAAACCTCGATGTGGATGAAGTGAATCAACTGCTCGAAGTGAATGAAGATGACCCATTGGCGATCCGCGATCGCGCAATGATGGAGCTGATGTACGGTGCCGGCCTGCGTTTAGCCGAGTTGGTCAGTGTGGATGTGCGAGATGTGCAGCTGCGCAGTGGTGAGCTTCGTGTTATCGGTAAAGGTGACAAAGAGCGTAAAGTGCCTTTTTCGGGGATGGCAACGGAATGGGTTGGTAAGTGGCTGCGCGTTCGTGGTGACTTAGCAGCGCCAGGTGAACCTGCATTGTTTGTGTCTAAACTCGGAACCCGTATTTCGCACCGCAGCGTGCAAAAACGCATGGCCGAGTGGGGGCAAAAACAGTCTGTAGCCAGCCACATTAGCCCACATAAATTGCGTCACTCATTTGCCACGCACATGCTGGAGTCGAGCAACAACTTACGTGCGGTGCAAGAGCTTTTAGGTCACGAGAACATATCGACGACCCAAATCTACACACACTTGGATTTCCAGCATCTAGCGCAAGCGTATGACCAAGCCCACCCACGCGCCCGCAAAAAGAACGGGGAGTGAGCCAAAGCATGAAATTTTACCGCCGTATCGAGCCGATTAAGGCCATGACATTCGATCTAGATGACACGCTGTATGACAACCATCCAGTGATTGTCCGTATGGAGCGCGAGTTACTGACCTGGTTGCAACAAACGCATCCTGCAGTGGCGCACATGGAAAAGGCCGATTGGTTGCAGGTAAAAAAACAGGTGCTCCAGCAAAGTCCTGATCTCAAAAGCGATGTGACGCTTTGGCGACTAGTGCAGTTAAAGCATGCTTTTCTATCCGTTGGCTACGATGAAGCGCAAGCTCAAGTTGCAGCGGAAGAGGGCGTGCAACTGGCGTTGGAATGGCGCAGTCAGTTTGACGTGCCGCAGCAAAGTCTCGATGTATTGGCGGAGTTGGGAGAACGCATTCCTCTGGTGGCGATCACCAATGGTAACGTCGACTTAGATAAAATCGGTTTGACGCCATACTTCCAATGCGTATTAAAAGCGGGCCCTGACGGTCTCGCCAAGCCTGCTGCTGATTTGTTTGTCAAAGCGCAGCAGTTCCTCGATTTACCTGCCGAAAACATTTTGCATGTTGGTGACCACCTCACGACGGATGTACATGGTGCAAAGTTAGCGGGTTTTGCCGCATGCTGGTTTAATGATATGAATAAAAATGTCATTAGTCATTCAAGAACACGTACGTTACCTGACATTGAAATCAATAGTTTGCAGCCGTTACTCACACTTTTTTAATTGCTTTCGCATTAATCCATTCTAAAGTCATTTTGTGCCTAGAAAAGCATCAAAAAGAAACGTAAATTACTAAGCCTAAAGTAAAAATAACGACGCCACTCATCGTGGTGAAAATAGTGTTACGGCAGTAGTAGGGTACATGCGAGCTTTTTCCAAACGGGTCCACGATGTAAGTCAGCTTAATGACTTTTTAGTCACTTCTCAGTTGCACCCAGATAAACAGTATTTGGTGCAAATTTTGTCTACGCAATCGCGAGAATGTGCGGCTGCGCTCGCCAAAGCGGTTTTGTCGATGTTGCCCAATGCTCATGTCATCGGTCACAGTACTCGCAATGTAATTTTGGATGGCGACATTTTTACCTCTGGCTGCCTCATCAACCTGATTGAGTTTGACCAAACCAAGCTAACGTCTGCCGTCCAAGCGTATTCTTTCTCTCCCGATATAGACGGTGGCGAGCTCAAACGTTCGCTGCAGTTACAAAGCAACTCTCAAGTCATCATCAGTTTTGCCGTGCAAATCGAACGTCGTGATTATCCTTTGTATCAAACTTTTGCGACCGAAAACGTGCGAGTGTCTGGTGGATTAGCGCAGACCATAGAAGACGGCTGTTGGGTGCTCTATCAAAACCAGACATACGACAACGCCGTAGTGGCAGTGGCTTTGCACAGTGATACTTTGAAAACTTGGACAGACGCGTATTCCGAGTGGAACCCAATCGGCATGCCGCACAAAGTGACGCATGCGAAAGGCACGCGCTTGTATTGCTTAGGAGAGCGTAAAGCCCTCGATGTTTATAAGCATTATCTTGCCGACGGTCACGACGTGACGATTAACCAATTACTCAGTTTCCCGTTGTATCGAGAAACGTTGGGGCGCAAGGAAGTTTGTACCGTCACAGAACTTCACGCCGATGGAAGCATGAGTTTCGATAGGCCGTGGTGCCTCGGTGATGAGGTTCAGTTTTGCTATAACCATCCTTCTCTGACGTTAGAACAAGTGCGTCATGGGGTGGTTGAACTTGCCATGCATCAGCCTGAAGTAGTGATGATTTACAACTGTGCCTCGCGGTTGGATTTTATTGATAGCAGCGATGAAGTGCAGGCGTTTATGGATATTGCCGCGACCTTTGGCAGCTACTGTATGGGTGAAATACATGGTGACATTGGCCAGCCAGAAATTCTTCACCACAGTTTGACGTACCTTGCGATGCGCGAAGGAGAAGAAGTGCAATCGCTGAATTTGCCTAAACCGCAAGTGAGTGCTTCGATTTCACCGCTGTTTAGCTTAATACGTAATGCGATTGGTGATTTGAACCATATGAACGCTCACATGGGCTATCAACTTGATCGTCAAACTCGCAAGCTACAAGAAAGCTACCGTCGCGACAGTCGCACGGGGCTGCAAAATCGCGTGGCGCTGCAAGAGCGCTTAAGTTACATCGATAGTGACGAGCATTTGTTAACGCTTAAGCTACTCAATTTCAGCCATATCAACGAAAAGTACGGGTATCGAGTCGGAGACCAGCTGCTCAAAGATCTGTCGATGCATTTTACCAATCGATTGAGAAAGCGCTTAGGCATGCCAGCGGCGCTGCAACTGTACAGCATTGGTGTAGGTGAGTGGGCTTTTGTGTTTAAGGCTGAACAAAGCAGCGAGACGATAAAACAGCACTTTACTCGTTTTGCTGATGCGGTTGAGCAAACTAACTTTGAGCCGCTCGGCCTGCGCGAAATTGATTACCTGTCTATTTCCTTGTGTGGTGGCTTGGTTAGCCGTCGTGATTTTCCATCGGCTTCTCCTGATGAGCTCTTATTAAAAGGCATAGAAGCGCGTCGTTCTGGCGTTCGCAGCAACACACATATTTGCAACGCTAAAGACATCGAAGTCAGTGAAGATGTACGTAAAGAGCAACTAGGGTGGTTGAGTTGCGTCAGCCGCGCGATTCTCAAGCAGAACATCATTACGTATAGCCAACCGATTGTGCACGCTTACAGTCATCTTCCTGCCAGCCAAGAATGTCTGGTGCGGATTTTAGAAGAAGATGGAACAGTGATTGCGCCGGGGCGATTTTTACCGATCATCTCAGACACGCATTTGTACACCAGATTGAGTCGTCACATGATCCGCTCGACGCTGCATTACATGCGAGATAAGAAAGGAGATTTCTCGATTAACCTGTCTCCGCAAGATTTGTTGAGCGACAAAACGTTGATGTTGCTGGAGCATGAAATCAGCCAGTTGAATGACCCGACGCGGATAGGGCTGGAAGTACTGGAGTCTGAACAGATTAAAGATTACGGTCGTATGATAGAAGTGTGCAGCCATTTCAGAAAACTGGGTGCGCGCATTATCGTGGACGATTTTGGTTCTGGATACTCCAATATTGATGAGATCTTAAAGTTAGAGCCGGAAGTGATAAAGCTGGATGGCAGCTTGATTAGAGACATCGATAAGGATTTAAAGCAGCGCAAAATAGCTTCTCAGTTGGTGCGTTTGTGCCAGGTGTTTAATGCAGAAACGGTCGCAGAGTTTGTGCACAATCGAGAGGTGTGCAAAATCGCGCAGGATATGGGCGTCGATTATCTGCAAGGCTACTACTTAGGTGAACCTACGCGTCTGTTTTAGTCGTGTTTCACGTGAAACAATGCCAATAAAAAAACGCAGCCTTGGCTGCGTTTTTTGTTTCGTCGATTGGGTTTATTCGAGAGAGCGTGGTGACGGCTTGAGAGCATGGCCACTTTTCTCAGCTTGGAACAGCGCAAGGTAGTGAGCAAAGAACGTATGCATTTGCTGTTGGTTATCTTGTTCACCAAGTTGACCTAATAAGTGGGCAGCAACCTCAAAGGTGCACAAGTTGCCTTGTTGCTGATTACGTCGCAGTTGATATTGAGAATCGGCGAGTACGGAAAGTCCCATGGTAGGGATACCTTCTAACCAGCGACTCTTATTGATCATCTTGCGTGCTTCTTGCCAAGTGGCATCCAAAATAATGTACAGCGGCATTTTGGCTTGTTGCTGGCTTTGCATTTCCACATGTTCGAGTGTGACGCTTTCTTCACTTGGGAATAGAATTACCGGGTACAGCGAAGGATCAGCCAAGCGAGTGAGCAACTCTGCTGGTGGTTGTTTGCGATCCCAGATTGCTTGCTCGACGTTGAGTTGGCAATGCTGTAACAGCTGGCCCGTATTGGTGTCACGAGTTAGCTCATTTGGGTGCATCAATAGCAGTATTTCGTGCTTGCTGGTGAGTTTCGGCACCAGCGAGCAAATACAGTTGAACTGAAAGCCGCAATGGGGGCACGGTTGTGACATTACAGTCGAACCCCTTCACGCACAGGGCTAATACCATCCGAGAACAGACGAACACCACTGATTTGTCCTGGTGTGGCTGTTGGTGCCATGCTCGGGTTCAGAGGGTAGCTTACGCCAGTGTATTGCATGACATGTTTTGCTGGTGTTGCGCCGCCGCCACTAACATCGAAAATCAGGTCGCGCCAACCGTGCGACGTTTGTTGGCCGAGCATCATTGGGCTTCTTACCAGTGTAATTCGACTGTTGAAGCGCCATTCTTTTTCATGGTTTTCGAACACCAAGAGCGTACAACCGCCTGAGCCGCACCAATCCAATTGAACCAGCAGTTCTTCATTACCATCACTATTGAGATCGTACGTTAGCCAGCGGTATTGGTTATTGCTTGGGTCGGTTTGATGGATGAAGAAGTAGTTACGTACCGCAGCATCGACTTTGGAATCGAAATCGGCACTGGATGGGATGTCAGCACTGCCGATAGGTTGGTCTGCACGCTTCGCCGCCGGTTGTTGAACGCCTGCGTCACGAGCGGTTGCTGGGTAAAGCACTAAGCCACCATCGGCGATCGGGTACACCATGCTGCCCACTTTTTCCTTGGTGGCTTTGAGTTGGTTACCTTCGCGCGTAAAGAGTCGCTCAGACATCAAACGTTGTTGCTGGTGGTGGGTCATCACAACTTGAACTTGCGACGGGCTCAACTGTTGCCAGAAACCGCGTTCCACTAATGGGTCTTGACCGTTTGAGTAGCTGTATTTCGTCGTGGCGCTGTGGTCAGGGTTTAAGGTCATTTGCACCTCAAAACCTTGTGATTGCGTTGAGGTGGCTACATAGGTATTTGCCCAGCCAAGCGTTGCATCAACGTTCGCTGCCATGCCACACCCTTGGTAAGTGTTTCCATCGTGTTTGAGAGTTGCTTTCCAGCCATATAAAGAGTCGCTCATGGTGTCTGAACAGAGGTTTTCCGTCATGCGCAGTTCGCCATCATCAAGCCTATAAGTGCGTTGGCGTGGCTGCAGTTGACTGCTTTTAATAGACAGCATTTCGGTGGTTTTACCCATTTGTTGGAACTTAAGCGCATTGGCTTCAAAACTGGCTGCCCAAGACGGCTCGTTGCCAAATACACGCGTTGGTTTTTGCGGTTGGCTGCAACGATTTGGGTTTTCGGTAGTGAGGAAGTTCACTTGCTCAACCACAAAGTTGGCGTCGAAATCCGCAGAGAAACCATCAATGCCCGGAGGATTAAGATGACCGATGACTTCGCCATACATGGTTTGGTAGGGTTCGTTGCCGAGCTTAATGGCGCGTTGAATTTGTTGTGGTGACAGTTGCAACCAATATTGTTTGTCGCTGCCGCAAGGCATGATGTATTGGCTTTCATGGCCGATGATTACTTTGCCGCGCAACATAAAAGTTTGAGGTTGAATAGTTTCAGGCTTATCTAATGATGCTGGTGGAGAGGTTGGTGTTTCCGCGCCAGATTGTGGCGGTTGCGAACTACATGCTTGCAGAACCAGCAGAGTGGCGAGTGCCACTGGGTTTTTCAAAGCCTTCATGTTATATCTTCCTCATTATTGTTACTCAATCGGCATCGGATGGCATTATGGCATATTGGTTATTTAAAACAGAACCAGATACCTTTTCTATTGACACGCTTAGAACCCAAA
Organism: Vibrio sp. S457-15; assembly: GCF_000960545.1. Classification (NCBI taxonomy): domain Bacteria; kingdom Pseudomonadati; phylum Pseudomonadota; class Gammaproteobacteria; order Vibrionales; family Vibrionaceae; genus Vibrio; species Vibrio sp. S457-15. The sequence continues at coordinate 18,023 of NZ_JYOQ01000033.1, forward strand.
AGGTTTCATGTTGGGAGGGAGTTCGTAATTATCAGGCGCGCAATATGATGCGTGACCAAGTAAAGGTGGGCGATTTCGTCCTGATTTACCACTCTTCCTGTAAAAATGTTGGCGTGGCGGGGATTGCCAAAGTCGTGCGAGAAGCCTATCCCGACCATTTTCAGTTCGACCCAGAAAGTGATTATTACGACCCAAAATCGGACCCAGATAACCCTCGTTGGATCATGGTCGATATTGAGTTTGTGCGTAAAACCGCGCGGGTGATCCCTCTGTCGGTCATGAAAGCGATGCCTGAACTTGAGAACATGCCGCTGGTGAAACGCGGAAATCGTCTTTCGATCATGCCTGTGACCGAAGATGAGTGGGAAGCGATTCTTGGCAAAGAGAAGTTACCAAGCCAGAGATAAAAAAAGGGCTGCAAATTGCAGCCCTTCGTGATTTTGTTGTTAACCCAAGGGTTAGAGCAGGTGATCTTGCAGGTAATGCGCCACGGCATCGTCTGCGTTGCTGCCAATCACTTCATTGTTTGGCAGCGCTTTCATCACTTTCTCGTGCGATGTGCCCATTACTAAGCCTTTGCCTGCCATTGATAGCATTTCGACATCATTCATGCCGTCGCCAAATGCAATGCAGTTTTCGAGCGCTAAACCCAGAGTTTCTGCGACTGCTTGTAGCGCGTGGCCTTTCGAAACGCCCGCACTCATTACTTCTAAGCACCAAGGAGTAGAAAACGCGATATTCAATTTATCGCCAAACTGTTCACGCAGTTTGTTTTCAAACACCACCAAACGTTCATGATCTTGCGCTGGATGGGTGAAGAAAATTTTCGCAATGCCGTCGGTTGGCGCTTGGTCTTCATCGAATAAGACGTATGTGAATTCGTCATGGAAATCACGCAGTGTTTCGTCGTCTTTGTTCATCAGCCAACTGTCGTTTTGATACATGTGGATAAGTATCTCGTGATCATGTTTGATCGTGTCGATCACGCCTTGAACCAAATCCGCAGGTACGTTTTCACTGTACATCAGTTGATCGTTTTGGTCATGAACACGCGCACCGTTTGAGGTGATCATGTAAGCCGGAATGCCCACTTGGCGACGAATGCTTGCAACGTCTACGTGGTGGCGACCCGTTGCAAAGACAAAGGTGTAACCCTTTTCATGCAGCGCTTTTAGCGTCTCTTTTGAGTAAGCACTTAGCTGATGGTTTGGTGCCAGTAACGTGCCATCCAGATCTGAGGCAACGATTTTAGTGATCTCTTTGCAAGGTAGCGATGTGCTCATGAAGCCCTCGTAAACGGTTTGGATAGAGTGGAACAGGTTGATTGCAAACGGAGTACAGTAGACTGACTAGATCATACTGCTCCGAATGCGGGGGAACTTAATGCTGCCTGCTTTCCTCGTTAAACGTGCGAGGTGGGCGAAACAGACGCAAGCAGTGTACGCCAAAATAAGGATGAAAAAGAGGGTAAATCGTTTGAGAGACATTTCCTCTTTAATCATTGCGGTGAAGTGGTCGCCTACAACTCTTATTGCATTTTTTCGTCTGACGACGAAGTAGGGTCATCCATAAAGCGGAAGATCGCATCGAGCGCTTGATTGCGGTACTGGTCTGTTTCGAACAAGATTTCATGCTGTGCGCCTTCAATAGAAAGCAATGCCGCATGAGGATTGGTTTTACGCAGCTTCTCGATAAAGCGTTTTTGCGCGAGATTGCTGACGATACGATCATTGCCGGCTTGAACCAGTAGCACAGGCACTTTTACTTGGCGAGTTAACAAAAAGCACTGTTTCGCTGCCATGAGTCCTTGCCATACCCAGCGCGTGCTTGGTCCGCCGACTTGCAGTTCCGGTTTTTCTGTATAGAGATTGCGAAACCACTGGTAGCGGCCTGCGCTTTGGCTGAGAGGATTGTCCTCAAAAGGCTTGGGAAAGTACGGCTTGTGGCCCGGCGCATAACGCGGCAGTGGTGACACGGCAGAAAGAATTTGCGTCACTGGGATAGCGATAGGTGATAAGTACCACGGCAAGTTAATGCCAAACATGGGTGCGCTTAAAATCAAACCAGTGAATGGGTGCTCTGGGTGGGTTTGCAGGTAGCGCGTCGCGATGGCACCGCCCATGGAGTGCGCGATGATAAAGCACTGCTGATATTGTTTAAGGTCGTGTTGTTTGATCACCACGTCCATATCATCAATATAGTCAGTAAAGTCATAGACGTGACCCATATCAGAGTCAGATAATAGGCGATCTGATAAACCTTGTCCTCGGTGGTCAAAGGAATACACATCGTAACCTTGGCGGTAGAGATCGTAAAACAGCTCTTGGTACTTCCAGGAAGATTCGATGCGGCCATTGACGATCAGCACGGCTTTTTTGTGTTCAGGGTGGGTGAGTTTGCACCAGTAGATTTTCTTTTTCTCTGTCCCTTTAACAAAGCCCTCTTGGCGAGTTTGCCAAAGTGCTGCGATCGGACCACCAATTGTTTGCTCAAATAAAGTCTCTTGAGTATAAGTCAAAGGTGAATGGTTAGTAGCCATTAGTCGATTACCTGAAGATACATTGTAGACGCGATGTATCATCGAAGAATTAGTGAGGAAATGCAATGGATACCCACGTTTGGTTGGCCTATGTGGTAACTGCAATCGTTTTTAGTTTGGCTCCGGGTTCTGGCACGGTTAACTCAATCAGCAATGGCTTGAGTTACGGTACGCGTAAATCGCTTGGCGCGATTGTTGGTCTGCAAATCGGACTCGCGATTCACATCGCCTTGGTTGGCGCTGGCATCGGTGCGCTGGTGGCGCAATCGGCAACTGCGTTTACTATCATTAAATGGGTAGGTGCGGCTTACCTTGTATGGTTGGGTATTCAGAAATGGCGTGATACTTCCGGCTTGATTGCCAATGAGAGTCACAAAGAGATGTCAGGTAGCGCATTATTGTATAAAGCCGTTTTAATTAACCTGACTAACCCTAAATCGATCGTCTTTTTGGTGGCGTTGTTCCCACAGTTTATCGACCCTGCAAAAGACCAACTGACGCAATTGTTGGCGCTAGGGGTGACGACAGTGGTAATTGATGCGTGCGTAATGTTGGGTTACACCACGTTAGCGGCGCAGATGGGACGCTTTATCCGTTCAGACAAGATCATGGGTAAAATTAACAAAGTATTCGGTTCAATGTTTATGGGTTGTGGCGCATTATTAGCGGCTGCAAAATCCTAAGCCATTTATAGGTAGTTCTATCGCATGAATACAACGTATGTCGCTCGTCAGCCGATTTTTAACCGTAAAAGACAGACGCTGGGTTATGAATTGTTATTTAGAGATGGAGAAAGCAACGCCTATCCCGCTCATATCGAATCAAACCGAGCGACATACCGATTAATCGTCGAGAACTTTCTATCACTGGGTACTAACCCAGTGATTGCGTCTTCGCGATGCTTCATCAACTTTCCTCATCAGAGCTTGGTACGCCGTTTGCCTCGCAGCTTGCCAAAAAACAAAATCGTCGTAGAAGTCTTAGAGACTTGCCAACCTACCGATGATCTTCTCGATGCAATTCGCGAGTTATATCGAGAAGGTTATTTGATCGCGCTGGATGATTTCACCTTAACGCCGGAGTGGCGTCGCTTCTTACCTTATGTGCACATCGTTAAACTCGATATCATGGCGATGGGGCTAGAAAAAGCGTGTGAACTGGTTAAAACCCACCTCGCCAAGCGCGTCAAATATCACTTTTTAGCGGAACGCGTCGAAACCGCAGAAGAGTTTGAGCAAGCCAAAGCGGCGGGCTTTAAATTCTTTCAAGGCTACTTTTTTAGCAAGCCATTGGTGTCACAAACCAAATACGTCAGTCCGGAGCAGGTGTTAGCGTTACAACTGTTTCGGGAAGTCTGCGCGCCAGAGCCGGATTTTGACCGCATTGAAAGCATCATTACGCAAGATGTGGCCTTGTCGTACAAGTTACTGCGTTTTGTGAATACCCAGATCACCACATTAGAGGTGGAAATCAGCTCGTTCCGTCAGGCGCTGATTTACCTTGGTCAAGACAAGCTGAAGCAATTTGTCTCTTTGGTGGTGGCGTCTTACATCTCAAGCAACAAACCGCGTGAGTTGTACAACCTCTCTTTGCAACGTGCCCAGTTCTGTGAGCTGATGTCGCGTTACCAACCTTTTTCTCATCTTAATGAGCAAGGCTTTATGGTCGGCTTATTGTCGATCTTAGATGCCATGCTCGACTTATCGATCGAAGCCTTGGTGAAGCAACTGCCGTTGAGTGATTCTGTGCAGCAAGCGTTACTGCATCGCAAGGGTGAATACGGCGTGCTGATCTCGCTAGAAGAATGCTACGAGCGAGCTGATTGGCATGGCGTCGAAAAGCTCTCGGGTCAGTTGGGTTTGTCATTCGATGAAGTCAAAGCCTCGTTAAGTGAAGCGGTTCGCTGGAGCCAAAGCGTCGTCACGGTCTAATTCTCTCAATTAGTATGAAACTTTTATGAAGGCAAGGGCGAGGCTCTTGACGCCTTGGCACAATTAAATAAACATATACGCATATCCATATATAGGTATGTTAACTATGCTTCCACATCAGTTTTTCAAGCTTTTATCTGACGAGACTCGTGTGCGCTGCTTAATGCTGGTGGCCCGCGAAGGAGAAATTTGCGTAGGTGATTTGGCGTTTGCATTGCAAGAGAGTCAGCCGAAAGTTTCTCGTCATCTTGCTCAGTTAAGATCGAGTGGCATTTTAGTCGATAAGCGTCAGGGACAATGGGTGTACTACGAGTTATCGCAGCAATTGCCAGGATGGATGCGCAAGTTGATTGAAGACTTAGTAGCATCGAATTGCTTGAAGCAAGAATACCAAGACGACATTACACGCTTGCACGATAAAAGTCGTGAGGCTTGCTGTTAACAGCGAACAAAGATTCAAGGTTGAAGATTAAAGGGTAAGACTATGACGATTAAAGTTGGGATTAACGGGTTTGGGCGCATTGGGCGTTTGGCGCTGCGCGCGGCATTCGATTGGCCAGAATTGGAATTTGTGCAAATCAATGATGTTGCGGGCGATGCAGCAACGTTGGGGCACTTATTGGAGTTCGACTCTGTTCAAGGCCGTTGGCACCATGAAGTGCAGGTTGAGGGAAATGAACTCGTCATCAATGGCAAGCGCATCGCGACGACGCAGCATCGCGACATCGATGCAGTGAATTGGTCTGGTTGTGATGTTGTGATTGAAGCGACAGGCGTGCACCGCAAAACATCGTACCTTGACCAATATCTCGATCAGGGCGTGAAGCGAGTGGTGGTTAGCGCACCAGTGAAAGAAGAAGGCATTGCGAACATCGTTGTTGGCGTGAACGACCACATTTTCGATCCTGACAAACATCGTATCGTGACAGCGGCTTCGTGCACGACCAACTGCATCGCACCAGTAGTAAAAGTCATTCATGAGAAATTGGGCATTGAGCAATCCTCTTTCACGACGATTCATGATTTGACCAATACGCAAACCATTTTGGATGCACCGCACAAAGATCTGCGTCGTGCCCGTGCGTGTGGTATGAGTCTTATCCCGACCACCACGGGCAGTGCGACTGCGATTGTGGAAATTTTCCCTGATTTAAAAGGCAAGATTAACGGCCACGCAGTGCGTGTCCCGTTGGCGAATGCGTCACTGACAGACATCATCTTCGATGTGAAACGCGATACCACCGCAGAAGAAGTGAATGCTTTGCTGAAAGAAGCGTCAGAAGGTGAGCTAAAAGGCATTCTTGGCTTTGAAGAGCGTCCGTTGGTGTCGATCGATTACAAAGGCGATCAACGCTCAACCATCGTTGATGCACTCTCAACAATGGTCGTTGGTTCTCGCATGGTGAAGATTTACGCGTGGTACGACAATGAAATGGGTTACGCAACGCGCACCGCAGAACTGGTTCGTAACGTTGGTTTGGCTTAATAGGAGTTCACAATGTCTCATCCTACATGGCAATTAGATTTGGACTCTGGTGCATTAGTCCTAACACCGTGCCCGGGTACGAAAGGCGTTGATTTGCAAACGTCTTTACAGCAATTAAAAGAGCAGGGTGTTCAAGCGGTGGTTACGGCATTGGACAATGCTGAGCTAGCATCGAAAGACGTCGCGGATTTGGGTGAAGTTACCCAACAACTGGGCATGAAATGGTTCCAGATCGAGATTGAAGATGATTGCGCACCCAGTGAGGATTTCGCGGTGAAGTGGCAACAAGCTAGCCCTGAACTGCATGCGATTCTTGCTCAAGATGGCAAAGTTGCGATGCACTGCATGGGCGGCTCGGGTCGCACTGGTTTGCTCGCAGCTCACTTACTGCTAGAAAAAGAATGGACGCTGGACGATATCGTGCGAGAAGTTCAGGCACTACGCCCAGACGCGTTTACCAAACCAGTGCAGCTTGAGTACATCGAACGGGTGGCAAAAGACGCGTGATCAGCTTAAATAGCTTTTGGAACATCATGATCCAAAAGCTATTGTCTGGCTTTTATAATGGAATATAGCTCAGCGATAAAGCGGAAGGTGGTAATTTAACCTTTTGTTTTTATTGATTATTAATTTTAAATTATAAATGCCAGCGTGTTTGTAAACTTGAACTAAGGTTGTATCGCCTTATGGCTGGTGTGCAGGTTAATCAGTATTTAGAACATGATGATCTAAATGCGTCTATCGCTGTACATAAGAGGTCAATATGATTTCTCAATTGAGCAAAAGTATTCGTCAGTACATGTTAGTGACGTTTAACTATTGGAACTTTACCGTAACCGACGGAGCGCTGCGTATGCTGGTGGTGCTCTATTTTCACGACTTGGGTTATTCAACGTTAGCCATTGCCTCGCTCTTTCTTTTCTATGAATTTTTTGGCGTGGTGACCAATCTGATTGGTGGTTGGTTAGGGGCCCGTTTAGGCCTGAACAAAACCATGAATATTGGCCTAGCGATGCAAGTGTTTGCGTTGTTAATGTTGGCTGTGCCCAACGCTTGGCTGACGATTCCTTGGGTGATGGCTGCGCAAGCTTTGTCTGGTATCGCTAAAGATCTCAACAAGATGAGTGCAAAGAGTGCGATTAAGACGCTAGTACCAGATGAGCAGCAAGGCGCACTTTACAAATGGGTGGCGATTTTGACGGGCTCGAAGAACGCACTCAAAGGGGCGGGGTTCTTTGTCGGTGGCTTGTTGTTGTCTTGGGTGGGTTTCCAAAACTCGATGTTTATTATGGCGAGTGTGCTCGCGGTAGTGTTCATTTGCAGTATGATCTGGCTAGAAGCCGACATGGGTAAAGCGAAAAATAAGCCTAAGTTTAGCCACATTTTTTCTAAGTCTGAATCGGTCAACATTTTGTCCGCAGCGCGTATGTTCCTGTTTGGTGCGCGGGATGTCTGGTTTGTAGTGGCTTTGCCGATTTATCTCGGCAGCGTATTTGGCTGGGATCACTTGTGGGTTGGTGGCTTTTTAGCATCATGGGTGATCGCGTATGGCTTTGTGCAAGGTTTTGCACCGCGTATTACGGGTAAAGCGCAAGGTCGCGTGCCTGATGGAAGTGCGGCATTAGTGTGGGCGGGGATTCTTGCCTTAATCACGGGCGGGATTGCTTACGGAGTACAAATTGGTTGGCAGCCGGAAATCGTGATTGTGGTTGGGCTGATGATTTTTGGTGCGGTCTTTGCCATTAACTCTTCGCTGCATTCGTATCTGATTGTGAGCTATGCCAAAGGCGACGGCGTCTCGTTGGATGTCGGTTTTTACTACATGGCCAACGCCATGGGACGTTTGATTGGCACGGTATTGTCGGGGTGGATTTACCAAGAAGCAGGACTAGCGGCGTGTTTGTGGGTCTCTTTCGCTTTCTTGGCGCTGACAACGTTGATTTCGATTAAGTTGCCTAAAGCTAATATCGCCACGGCTTAGTTCTGATGAATGTGATGGGTTGAACAGAACATTGTGAATAAAAATGGCTCCAATCGGGAGCCATTTTTTATGTCTGCATATTATGAGCAGAAGCGTCCAAGTTTTGCAGGTTGCGTCATCTTGATTTCGTCGTCTAACGAGCGGTAGACAATCGTATTCCAGATTTCGCCATTATCCATTTCAAATTCAATCGCGTAATTCATGCCGCTTACCACCTGAGTGCGAACACTGAGGATTTGCTTTAACTTAGCGGAAGTGTTCATTTGCGCGAGTACCACATCAAGCAATGGTTGAGCTTCATCGGTCATGTCACTTTGCGACCATCCGCCGGGCAGTTTTTCTAAGTTACAGATTGGGTTCGCTTCCGGTTGCGATTGGGCAGGTGCCTCGGTCTCTTCCTTTTGATTACATCCAGCTAAAGCCACTACACATACGAGTGACGCCAATAATGTTTTCTTCATAACAAGACCTTTCTTTGTAATGTGCTCAGTATCCTAGGAGGTTCTGTTCATTATATCTATTTCATATTCGAGAAAGTGTTGGTCACATATCGCTTCGTTTCAATTGATTCTGTTCAGCAGTATTTATCGGTTAAATACAATTAACAGGTCATTGTTGGGTTAAAAATAAGCAAAAACAGATTGTTAACTATTTAATTGAGTGAAAATTGCCCTATGCTATAAACGATAAGCGATCCAAGGTAGGAAAGGATATGAGAGAAAGGGTTCTGTTTTTTGATTTATTGCGCTGCGTCGCCGCAGTGGCCGTGATCGCTATTCATGTCTTGGCGCCTTATCGAAACGAGTTGGGCGTGATCCCAATGGACCAATGGCTCACCGCCGTTGGAGTGAACAGCGTGACCCGATGGGCGGTGCCGGTATTTATTTTGATTACGGGCGCTCTGATGCTCAGTGATACACGTCCTTTTGATGGTAAGTATTACGTGAAGCGGCGTTTGGGGAAGGTGTTGGTGCCTTTTCTGATTTGGTCGATGTTTTACGCGTATCTATCGGGTTGGACGGCACACGGATTCGATTTTGAAACCGTCAAAGAAGTGCTGAGTAATAGTCCGTTTCATGCCACCTATTACCATTTAGGCTTCTTCTATTACTTTATTCCTCTGTATTTCGTGATTCCTCTATTCCAATGGATGGCACGTAATGTCGATGACAACGTCCTCTATACCTATCTGGCTTTTTGGATGTTCACTAGCACGTTATTCCTGTTCAAGATTGATGGGCCATGGAGTAACCAAATGTGGCTCTATATGGGCTATCTGCCTTTGGGTTATGTACTGTTTCAAAAAGTGCCACTAAATCGCTCTATGGTGACGTTGTTCACTGGGTTTGGATTGGTGGCGTTAGCCGTGACATTCACCATGGTGGTGACCAACAGTTTGGAAGCGGAGAAATACACCGTGGGGCGTTGGTTGTCATACAAAACATTGAACGTGATTTTGGCGGCATCGATGATTTTTATGCTGTGTCGGTATTTTGGGGAAGGGTTGCCGAAGAACGTGCAGAAAGTGGTGAGTTTTATCAGCCAGCACAGCTTGGGCCTTTACTTACTTCACCCAATCTTCTTATGGCCGATGAAAGAGTTCGGTTGGTATACCGGTCATCCGGTATGGGTGATCCCTGTGTGGATTGTGTTAAGTGGGGCGGGAGCCTTGGCGATGAGTTATTTGTTCTCGAAATCAGCCAAGACTCGTTGGTTACTGCCGTAAGTTAGCGTTTGATGGCGAAATGTAGGAATTTGTCGCCGCAGTAGGTCAGGGTGCCTTTATCGCCTGGATTAAGCGCGTGGTAATAGTGCACGCCAATTTGGAATTCTCGTTTCGGGCCGATTGGGCCACGTTGCACATAAATCCAATATTCTTGGTCGTCCTGTCCCGGCTGCGCATCCGGCACATCGATCGCTTGTTTGTCTAAAATCGTGACTTGAACACTTTGTTCTGGCGCATCTTCACCAACGTAATGTTTGCTGTAGAAACGAAAGAACACCCATGCGCCAAGGGCGATGAGGGCAAAAATGGCCAAGATAAGTGAGATTGGCATGATAACCTCCAATGTTTCATTGGGCCCTATTCTACAGAACTCCCTGATTAAACTATGAGTTGAGATAAACTATTCGTGATCTAATAAAAGGGGTGTAGATTTTATTCGGCGGACTTCACAGTTTATATGCGTGCAAGGGCACAATTTGAAAGGAAAATTGCACTTAACCGCTCGAAAAAGCTCTAAATTTATAGAAGAATGAAATGACTAACGAAGGGAAGGTCAGTAAAGGAGGGTTACGATGTCAGATATCGAAAAAGTAGTCATGCGTACCCGAACGATCGAAAAGCTTTTGCGTACTCAATATCACGCAGAAGGGAAAGGGTTGCACCAACTTATCAGCAGTTGTGAAGAGCGCTTACCTCATGATGTGATCGCGAAATTGCGTTTTATCGCCACTGTGCGTAATAAAGTTGTGCATGAGGACAACTATAAGCTGGATGATCGAAAAGGTTTCATGGCAGCGTGTGATGACTGTGAAAAAGAGTTAACGCCAAGAAGTTCCCGTTTTATTTGGCGAACCGCTATTTTGCTAATGGCGCTAATCACACTCGCTGCACTCGGTTTTTACTACATGCATTGGGACATCTTGTCAGAGCACATACAGTAAACCTAAAAATTGAGAAATAAAAAAGGACGCGAAAGTGTCCTTTTTTATTTTTAATCAGTGACTTAGTACATCATTGGCAGTGTCATTAAACCCACAACCACTGCAATCATAACCAGCCCTTGTTTTTGAGAAGATGAAATCATAACACTACCCCTTAAATCTTTGATGAACTCGATGGGATAAATATAGCACTGTTTTTGGCTGTTGATCAACGTATCTGTAGAAAACTTTTCAAAACTCATACTTAACTTGGCTGTTTTTACTTTAAATTGACCAATAAAACAGTGTTTTTTGGGCTGTATTCAAAGTGTTCGCTTTGGGGTTTAATTATACTTTTTTGTTTTAAGTTGTTGATTTTTATGTGTTATAAATGGTTAATAAGTGGCTGTTATATTGTTTTTTGTCTCAGTTTGGTGGTTGATTTAGTATTTAGTCTGTATTTCTCAAAAGTTGAGAAAAGTGAGTGTTGTTCTATGGCGGTGGTTAATGAAGGCACTAGGATGGTGCAAGAATTTCTTATCTGATGAGAAAATCTGGCAAGGAAGTATGATTGGTGAGGCGTGGAGCGGCTAATGGTGTTTTTGCCCTCATTAACGTTAATGTGTTTTTATTTATCATTGGGTTACGTTGTTTTAATGATATTTTTAATACAAACAAATCTACTTGGAGAGTGATGTTTAGATGGGCTTATCATGGCATTCTTTCCCATATCAGGATGAATAGGGGTAACCAGACTTTTTGTGGTTGATGTTTGTCCGTGTTGATGGTCATACACACAAGTTGGCTTTTTTACACACACTATGAAATCGTGTGAACACTAACCACGAATTCCAATCCACATCATTTTTGCTAGCGCTAGAGAGGGTTACAAAATGTTTCGAATCGCTAGCGAGATCCAACTTTCGTAGATTGTGTCTTTACATCAAAACTGGTCTACCTAGACTAGCGGCGAGTTTAAGTAAAAGGTATGTACGGCATGTGGAGTTGGCTGGCGATAGGGTTATCAGGTATGTATTCCGTGTTGGGTGCAAAGCAAGCGAACCCGACACAATCCTTAGTGTTTAAAATCTTTACGCTATTACTTCTTCTTATTTTGGTGCTAACCCAAGGGCCGTCGGCCGATCACAGCTACTGGATTGCTGGTGGTTTGGTGGTTTCTATGTTCGCCGATACGCTGCATTCGTTTAAAACTCGCAAGCTGATCTATTTTGCTGCCTATCTCGCAGCGCAAGTGTGCTACAGCAAATCTTTTTGGGTTCAGCTCAATGGCGATATCGTGTGGTGGTTGTTGGCTTTGTTGCTTGCCGCCAGTATCGTGGCGTTTTTCCTTCTTTTACCGCAGTTAGATTCGCTCGTTTTTCCCGTTGTGACTATGGGCATAATGCTAGTGCAGCTCGCTTGGGCGGCGGGTGAGGTTTGGCTACAAACGCCTAGCTACGCGAATGCCATTGGCTTTAGTGGCACCGTCATCATGACGTATTCCGCGCTCGCTTACGCCATACACGGATTCCGTAAACCAATGAAGCGCGCGTATGTTTGGGTAAGTGGTAGCTACTTTCTTGCTCATGCACTCATTGTTGCTTCTATCATTTACTAACGTAAGTCAAAGCAGTGCTCGACGATTTCAGTACACTGGTCGGGTTCTATTTGCTAACTGGAGTTAATGATGAGTGGCATTCATGCTCACAACTTACTAAACCTACTACGTGAAACCCCAATGAGCCGCGACGAGCTCGCACAACATTTTGGCGCAGACGTACGCTTTCATACCTGTAAGTTGAATGATCTAGACTTAGATGCATTGCTAACCTTTTTATTACAGCGCGATAAGGTTCGCGAACTCGAAGGCAAGTTCGTCGTCAACATGGCGCGTATTTGCAACCATTAAGCGGCGTCTGAGGTTGTTTCGGTAATCGGGGGCGAATTATCTGATTTCGCCCTTAGCCGTATACTCGCGCAATCTCCTTACTATACACTGGTCGCCATTTTTTTCGTCGAGGCCAGAACATGGATATTCTTTCTGCAGCGACCATGCTGTTTCTTATCATGGACCCTCTTGGCAATTTGCCCATTGTGTTGTCCATTCTTAAACACATCGATCCCAAACGTCGTCGTAAGGTGCTCATCCGCGAGTTGATTTTTGCCTTATTGATTTTGATGTTGTTCTTGTTCGCCGGACAAAGCATCCTGAGCTTTTTGCACGTACAGCCGGAAACCTTGAGTATCTCTGGTGGCATCATCTTATTTATCATCGCAATTAAGATGATTTTCCCAAGTGCAGGGAGCATCACCGGGTTAGCGGCGGGTGAAGAGCCGTTTATTGTGCCGATGGCGATTCCAATGATTGCCGGCCCATCAGTGATTGCCGCGTTGCTTCTGCTTTCTTCCCAGCATCCCGACAAACTGGTCGAACTCTCAGCGTCAGTGGTGATTGCGTGGGGCGCGACCTTCTTTATTTTGATGTTCTATGGCTTTTTCAATCGTCTGTTGGGCGAACGCGGCCTGAAAGCGGTGGAACGCTTGATGGGCTTGTTATTGGTGATGATTTCCACCCAGATGTTCCTAGATGGTGTGAAAAGCTATTTGGGATAAATCAAAGACAACAAAAAGCCGCTCCAGTGAGCGGCTTTTCTTTATAACGATGTTTACATCATGTGTTTACGACGAATGTCGAGCAGGGCAAAAATACCAAAAATCAAGATGGAATACTTTTCCCAACTGCTCATCTGAATCTTATCGCCAAATGCACCAATGAAGATTGCCATTTGCAAACCGTGCATGATGAACAAGAAGGCTGTCATGATGTACAACGCAATCGCAGCATTACCTGGAAATGGCATCACAATATTCAGAATCAAAACCAGCCAAACAAAGGCAATCGCCGCTTTAGCTAGGATAAGTAGTGCTTTCATTTTAGTGTCCTTTTAAATCGAGGCGTTAGGCTGAGGTACGTTCATACAGACGGTAACTGACTTGGCCTGCGGTTTTTTCTCTGTGCAGGTGCCAATTTTCCGGAAGCCCAGCAATGCTCAGCTCTTTTTCCGTTTCAATATAAATCATTGCATCTTCTGCAAGCCAACCGTTTTGCTCTAACAAGGTCACGGTTTCATCCAATAATCCCTTACGGAAAGGTGGATCGATGAAAACCACGTGATGTGGTGTGCCTGGTTGTTTCAGAAAGCTCAAGGCATCGGTGTTCACCACTTGGATATTAGTGGCTTTCAACGACGCGACGTTTTTTTGTAACTGCTGAAAAGCTTGCGGGTTGAGCTCAATCATGGTCACGAGTTCTGCTTGGCGTGAAGCCGATTCAAAACCCAAACCACCAGAGCCAGCAAATAAATCGAGGCATTTTGCTTGCGGCACATCTTGTGCTAACCAGTTAAACAGGGTTTCTTTCACGCGGTCAGTGGTTGGACGCAAACCTTCAGCGTCATGAACAGGGAGTTTTCTGCCTCTCCATAAACCACTAATAATGCGAACAAAGCCCGTTGTTGGCTTTTTTTGTGATGTGTTTTGCTGGCGACGTCTTACCATAGATTTTTTGACCGCTAATAAAGTGATACTATACCCAATCGCCCAAGCTTTGAGCTTGGATACAGCCCAGAAAATTCAAGATGACAGAGTGTAACACTAATAAGATTAGAATCACCTAATTGGAAAGTTTTCACAACTTTGTCATTAGCCTTTTTTAGACAGATAATAATCTTGTCCAAAAAGAGTCATTAATAGATATAAAGACAATCTAGGATAGCCCCAGATGACGGAAAAAAAGAAGCGCGGATTACTTTCGTGGCTAGGTTTTGGTGACGAAGAACAAAGCCCAAAACCAAAAACTGAAGAAACAGTAACAGAAGAAGCAGTGGAAGCGCCTTCTGAAGAGCAGCAAACCGAAGAGGTTGCTGAGCAAGCGCAACAAACTCAAGAGCTTGAACAAGAGCCAGAAAAAGCTGAGGCTGCCCCAGCAGAAGCAGAAGCAGAAGCAGAAGCAGAAGCAGAAGCAGAAGCAGAAGCAGAAGCAGAAGCAGAAGCAGAAGCAGAAGAGCCACAAGTATCGGTTGCGCCTCGTATTCAAGAGCAAGAAAAGCCGACAGAAAGCTTCTTCGCTCGCCTTAAGCGCAGCCTAAGCCGTACGAAAGCAAACATCGGTGCTGGTTTCTTTGGTCTGTTCAGCGGTAAAAAAATCGATGACGACCTATTTGAAGAGCTAGAAGAGCAACTGCTCATTGCCGATGTGGGCATGGACACCACCACAAAAATCATCAACAACCTGACAGAAAAAGCCTCTCGTGGTGATCTGAAAGATGGCGAAGCCCTTTATGGTCTGCTGAAAGAAGAAATGGCGGAGATTCTATCTAAAGTAGAACAGCCTCTAGATATCGACAGTAGCAAAACACCTTATGTCATCTTGATGGTTGGTGTGAATGGTGTGGGTAAAACCACCACCATCGGTAAACTTGCGAAGCAGTTCCAAAGCCAAGGCAAGAAAGTAATGTTAGCGGCAGGCGATACTTTCCGAGCGGCTGCAGTTGAGCAGCTACAAGTGTGGGGCGAGCGTAACAATGTTCCTGTGATCGCGCAGCATACTGGCGCAGACAGCGCATCGGTTATCTACGATGCGATTGAAGCGGCAAAAGCGCGTGGCGTCGATGTGGTTATCGCCGATACGGCGGGTCGTCTACAAAACAAAGCCAACCTAATGGAAGAGCTACGCAAGATTGTACGTGTGATGAAGAAAATTGATGATTCTGCACCACATGAAATCATGCTGACGCTGGATGCGGGTACTGGTCAAAATGCGATTAGCCAAGCGAAACTTTTCAGTGATGTAGCTCCTCTAACCGGGATTACATTGACTAAGCTGGATGGTACAGCGAAGGGCGGCGTTATTTTCGCTATCGCTGATCAGTTTGGTATTCCAATTCGCTACATTGGTGTTGGCGAAGGCATTGAAGACTTGCGTCCTTTTGAAACTCAAGAGTTTATCGACGCTTTGTTTAGCCGTGAAGAGTAATTGAAGTTAGAGGAAATCAACGGTGATCAAATTTCAACAAGTGAGTAAAGCTTACCGAGGTGGTCGACAAGCACTACAAAAAGTCGATTTTCACCTGAGGCGCGGAGAAATGGCGTTTTTAGGCGGGCACTCCGGCGCCGGTAAAAGTACCTTGTTGAAATTGATATGTGCGATAGAGCGTCCAACCGATGGCAAAATCCATTTCAATGGTCACGACATCACGCGCATCCCAAGCAAAGACATTCCATTTTTGCGCCGCAATATTGGGATTGTCTTTCAAGATCACCGTCTATTAATGGACCGCAGTGTGTACGACAACGTCGCACTGCCGATGCGTATTGAATCTATTTCCGAAACTGAAATTAAGCGTCGCGTTTCTGCGGCGTTAGACAAAACGGGCTTACTCGATAAAGCCCGTTGTTTGCCGAGCCAGCTCTCTGGTGGTGAACAACAACGCGTTGGTATTGCCCGTGCAGTGGTAAACCGACCAACGTTATTAGTGGCAGATGAGCCAACGGGTAACCTTGACCCAGAATTATCCAATCGTGTGTTGCGTTTATTCGAAGAATTTAACCGTGCGGGCGTGACCATCCTACTTGCCACGCACGATGTTGGGTTAGTAAACACTCGCCCACAATATCGTCATTTTGAATTGAACCAAGGCTTCCTAAGTGAGGTAGAAGACTATGGCAGGTAACAAGCACTCCCAAAAGAAAGGGAAAGGCCGCAGTGCCAAGCGTGCAAATACCGATGGTTTTTTCTCTGTCCATGCAAAACAAGCAAAATCCTCTTTTAGCGCCTTATGGCAACGACCACTAGGCAACATTCTGACTCTAGCGGTCATCTCCATGGCACTTGCCATGCCAGCTTGTTTGTATCTATTGGGCAAAAACGTGGCAGGCGCTGCCGAAGATGTGGCATCTCCCTCGCAAGTTAGTGCTTACTTAGTGGAAGGCATGCCGGATGCGCGTGTGATGGTTCTCAAAGATCAAATTGAAACTTGGCCTCTTGTAAAAGAAGTGGAATATATTTCTCCACAGCAAGGTTTGGCCGATTTAAGCCAGTACGCGGGTTTTGACCAAGCACTGAGCTTGCTAAGCGGTTATGCGTTACCGGGCGTGTTGGTGATTACGCCAGAATCTGATATCAAAACAGACATTCAAGCCCTAGCAAAAGAAGTAGGTCAACAACAAGATGTGACCGATGTTAGGCTAGATGAAGACTGGCTTGCGCGCTTAAATGCCATCAAAACACTAGCAGGCATTATTGTCGTGACTCTGACAATCCTGATGTTGGGTGCGGTATTTTTAATCGTTGGTAACACATTACGTTTTAATGTACTGGCGAATAAAGAAGAGATTCAAACCATGAAGCTTATCGGTGCGACCGACGGCTTCATTTTGCGTCCGTACCTATACACAGGTATGTGGTTTGGTGTACTAGGTGCTGTCATTGCTTGGTTTGTTACGGCGTTAGTGACCATTGTGATGAACAGCGCCGTAGAAGATCTTGCCGCGTTGTACGACAGCCAATTCCGTTTGATTGGCCTAAGTTGGGATGAATCTTTGCTGCTGATTATCACCGGTAGCCTTTTAGGTTGTATTGCCGCGCGCATTTCAGCGCAGCGCCACTTAAAAGAAATTGAACCAGTTTAAGTGATGAAGGTCTTATACTTGGAATTTATTAGCACAAGCTAATTTTTACCTCTTGTTTAGACCAATTGTTTATGGATAATTGCTCGCCCTTCTTGAAACTTGTTCATTTTGAGTTCAAGATATCGAAGCTAAATTGCAATGTAATGCTCCAGATCAGAGATTGATGAGGAATTGAATGACAAAAGAAGCGTATCCGATGGCTCTAGTCACGCAAGATAGCCTTGATAGCTATATTCGCTCTGTAAACAGCTACCCAATGCTGACAGCAGACGAAGAGCGTGAACTGGCAGAACGATTACACTACAAAGGTGAGATTGAGGCTGCGAAAGGCCTGATCCTGTCACACCTAAGATTCGTTGTTCACGTTGCTCGAGGTTACTCAGGCTACGGTTTGCCAATGGCAGATCTAGTACAAGAGGGCAATATCGGTCTAATGAAAGCCGTTAAACGTTTTAACCCAGAAGTGGGCGTACGTTTGGTGTCTTTTGCTGTTCACTGGATCAAAGCAGAGATCCATGAGTACGTACTACGTAACTGGCGTATCGTTAAAATTGCAACAACTAAAGCGCAGCGTAAATTGTTCTTCAATCTACGCAAATCGAAAAAACGCTTAGGTTGGTTTAACAATGGCGAAGTCGAAACCGTAGCTCGTGAGTTGGGCGTAGAACCTTCCGAAGTTCGTGAGATGGAATCACGTCTTGCGGCGGTCGATTCAACGTTCGATATGCCAACTGACGATGATGACAGTGTGACTAGCTCATACACTGCACCGATGCTGTACCTAGAAGACAAATCGTCGGACGTGGCTGACAACATCGAAGCTGCAAACTGGGAAATGCACACCAATAATCGTCTTGGTCACGCACTAGCAAGCCTAGATGAGCGTAGCCAACGCATTGTGCGCTCTCGTTGGTTAGACGATGAGAAAGCAACATTGCAAGACTTGGCTGATGAGTTTGGCGTTTCTGCAGAGCGTATTCGTCAGTTAGAAAAGAATGCGATGAAGAAGCTGAAATTGGCCGTTGGTGAGTTCTAACTTCAGCCTCTAATATAAAGTAAGATTTTCATAGAAAGCCGAGATCATGTGATCTCGGCTTTTTTATTTTCGATCGAAAATAGATAGCGTTTGCGATCTAAATTTTCTGTGCTGCCTGTGTATAACTCTGTGAGGTAATTATTTATCAACTGTTCGAAACCCAGACAAAATAAGGGTGATAGCGGTTTTGTCGCTTGGGGATAGTTATAAATATACACACAGCTAGATCAGGATCATCACTACATCTTGTGGATCAAAAGATCCAAATATACTTTATCAACGCAATTCACAGCTTTATCCACAAATGGTTGGAATGTGTACAGTTTTAAAAGCCCTGATTATCCTTGTGTCTAAGTTTGCCACTGGATAGGTTACAATGGCGGCAGTATACCCAAATGACTTTTTCCGACTTAATACACCGAGCAGCTGAGTTTTTAGTTCGGGTGCCAAGGTTATTTGGGTATATTCATAACGACAGAATGAGAAAGTAAATGGACCAGTTTCAGCATATCGATGTACAAGGTGCACAGGCTTTGCTTGAGCAGGGCGAGGCAAAGCTTGTAGATATTCGTGATCCTCAATCGTTTGCCGTGGCACATGCTGAGTCGGCTTATCATCTAACCAACGATACGATTGTGGCGTTTATGGAAGATGTAGAGTTTGAACAGCCGATCCTCGTGATGTGTTATCACGGAATTAGCAGCCAAGGCGCAGCGCAATATTTAGTTAACCAAGGTTTCGAACAGGTGTACAGTGTAGACGGTGGCTTTGAAGCCTGGCAGCGAGCACAACTACCGATAGTGAGAAGTTAATGAAGAGATTGGTAACGTTAAATAATCCACGCATGGCGCAAGCCTTTATCGATTATATGGCCTCTCGTCAGATAGATATTGAGATGATGCCCGAAGGTGAAGGACAATTTGCACTTTGGCTTACGGACAGCCAGCATGAAGTTGAGGCAGAGGCCGAACTGAAGCAATTTTTGGCGAATCCATCCGCTAGCAAATACAGCGCCGCTTCCTGGGACGTTGCCGATACTCGTAAGAGCCAATTTCATTACGCTAGCCCAAGCATCATGGGAATGATCAAAGCCAAAGCCGGTCCAGTGACCTTATTGATCATGACCGTATGCGCCGTGATTTATGGTTTGCAGATGTTAGGCTTTGGAAATGGGGTATTTGCTCTGTTGCACTTTCCCGCGTTTGAAGGCCAGCAATGGCAATTGTGGCGTTGGGTGAGTCATGCATTGCTGCATTTCTCGGTAACACACATCATCTTTAACTTGTTGTGGTGGTGGCAACTTGGTGGCGATATTGAACGTCGACTTGGTTCTGGCAAGTTACTGCAAATCTTTGTGGTATCTGCGGCACTCTCTGGTGCTGGCCAGTTCTATGTTGAAGGTGCGAACTTCGGCGGGTTATCTGGTGTTGTGTACGCGCTACTCGGCTATTTGTGGGTTTTGGGTTACCGTTTACCTCATTTAGGTTTAACGCTGCCGAAATCCATCATTGGTTTTATGTTGGTGTGGTTGGTACTTGGTTTTGTGCAACCGTTTATGGCCATTGCCAATACGGCTCACCTAGCTGGCTTGTTAGCCGGGATGGCGATTGCGCTGTTCGACTCGGGCAAGCAGAAATACCAACAACAAGCGTGATAGCAAAAACAAAAAAAGACCGCTCGAAAGCGGTCTTTTTGTATCTAAAGCAGCGTTCCTTACTGATAGAGGTATTTGGTAAACAGCAAATCAGCAATGACGGTTTTCCCTGTCTCTGGCAGTAAGGTTTCGTTTAGCTCTTTTACCAACGTTTTGCGTAGGTCTTCTCGGCCAGAAAGCGACTTGATCGTATCTTCGGTTTGTTTGCCTAGGAGTTCGATGACCGCATCGCGAATCAAGGGTTGATGGTGCTCAACAATCGCTAGGTCTTGTTGGCTCATCACCATGATGTCGATACGCACTTGTACATAGCCTAATTTTTTACCTTTGGTGTAAAAGTTAGTGGTTAAATCTGGCTCTAGGGTGAAGTACGCTAATTTTGGTCCAGTCTCTTCCGTTTCAGCCCAACTTGGTGCGGAGATCAGGATTGTTAACGCAAAAATAATTTGGGCTACATAACGTTTGTACATATTTCTAACTTTTCTTTCTCTGGATCGCGATATTCGAATCGCTTCAGTCTTGATACAATAGACCGTCTATAACAAATAACGGAACTTACGGTTTCAATAAGACGGTAAGTTGTTGCTTTATTGTACGCATAAAGCCTCCAATTGAATACTAGTATGAATCAGCCAACATCACTCTATCTTGCTTCTTTATTGGAAGTAGAGTGGCAAAAGCCCGAAGAATTTGAATTTCCAAACGAATTTGCCAAGCATTGGCTGGAAGAACAAGGGTCTTTGTCACGTCGTTTAAAGCAGCACTGTCAGGAATTGACGGTAGAGCTGCTGCAAAATCATATCGTCACAGCGAAGACACTGAAATCGGATGAAAGTCAGTTACTGTCTGAGCAAGATTGCCTCCTAAGAGAGGTCGTCCTGTGTGGAGACGACTGCCCTTGGGTTGTTGGTCGTACTTTGATCCCACGTACTACGTTGGTCGATCAGCAATACGACTTAGCGCAGCAAGGCGATATCCCACTAGGGCTCACCGTCTTTAGCGCCGATAATGTCGAGCGCGACTCGCTCCAAATGGGTTGGGTTCACTTGCCTCAAGGCCGTTTTCTCGCACGACGCTCAAGGTTGTGGATGAATCACAAACCTATGTTAGTCGCTGAGTTATTCTTATCGAATTCACCTATTTACGCCAAGGAGAGAGGGTAAATGTCCGCAGAAAAAGCCAAAGCATATTGGCAGCTGATGCGAATGGATCGCCCAATTGGTTCACTATTATTGTTGTGGCCAACGGTTTGGGCTCTGGTCATTGCAGCCCAAGGCATACCGAGTTGGGATGTGCTCATTGTATTTGTGTTGGGTGTATTTTTAATGCGTAGTGCAGGCTGCGTCATTAACGATTTTGCAGACCGCAAAGTCGATGGTCATGTGAAGCGTACTAAACAGCGTCCATTGCCTTCGGGTAAGGTCACGGCGAAAGAGGCGATTGGCTTATTTTTGGTTCTGGCCGTGAGCTCATTCTTACTTGTGTTGACCATGAACCCCTTAACGATTCAGCTCTCTTTTGCGGGCCTTGTCTTAGCCTTTATTTACCCTTTTATGAAGCGTTACACGCATATCCCGCAGCTGTTTTTGGGATTAGCGTTTAGCTGGGCGATTCCTATGGCGTGGGCGGCACAAACCGGTGAGCTACCAGTGATGGTTTGGTTTGTGTTTGTGATTAATGCATTGTGGACGATTGCCTACGACACTCAGTATGCAATGGTGGATCGCGATGACGATTTAAAAATCGGTATCAAATCGACAGCGATTCTGTTCGGTCGCCACGACAAGTTAATTATTGGAGTGTTACAGTTAGTGACGTTGGCGATGTTGGTGGGGCTAGGGCAGTTTTATCAATTAGGCCAAAGTTACTACTGGACGGTGCTGATTGCCGCATCATTGTTTGTTTATCAGCAGCATTTGATCCGCCACCGCGAGCGCGATTTGTGTTTCAGAGCTTTCCTTAACAACAACTACGTTGGCATGGTGATAGCGATAGGTTTATTAGTCGCGTTCTGGTAATCAATCCGAAGATCAAAAAAGGCATCCAATTGGATGCCTTTTGTTTTTTTGTGTTTGTTATGCCTGAAGTTGGTGGATACTTTCTTCGATGGTCAACTTCACTTCTGGGTACAGCAGCGTAAACAGTAGCTTGGCAAATTTCTGCGTTTTCTTCTTATCGCAGTTACCGTCGCTATCGAGGTACTCTTGCTGTTTGAGCGTATTGAACATGGCGGTAAACACACCTTTGTCGAAGAACTCCGGCGCGTTGATACCGTGCAGGCGACCTAAACGTTGCGCGATGTCTTGGCTCTTCTGTTCCAGATCCGATTTACCCAATTCAGGGTACGCAACCAATAGGTTCATGGCGATGGAGTAACGCTGCAGCGTCTCAGTAATCGTGCGACCAAGTAGAACCAGCGGTTGGTTGTTTGATTGGTTGATTTCCAATTTGTTGCCATCAAGACAGATCATTTTCTGTTCGGCAAACTCATTCAACGTTTTCACCACAAGGTCGTTTAAATCTTCCTCTTGGTAGCTTAGGAACAGCTCTTTCTTCAAGAATGGGTAGATTTGCGCGACGTTCTCTTGGATTTTCTCCACGGTGAGATTGCGCTGACGAATAATCATCTGGGCAATCAATGATGGCAGCGCAAACAAGTGAATGATGTTGTTGCGATAGTAAGTCATCAGAATCGATTGACTACGATCAAGAGAAATGATGTCGCCCATGCTGTCTGTTTCAATCACAAACTTATCTAACGAGATAGCGTGATCAACCAACTCTTCAGCACTTTCCGTTGGGATGGTTGAAGTGCTTGAGTATGGGTTGTTCTTCAGTAGCTTCAAGTAGCACTCAATCTGATTGATCAGAGAATCACGAGACAGTGCACGTTGACGAGAAGCCAACAATGCTGTTGCACAAAGCGTTAAGGCGTTTGCCGCTGCCGCATCGTTAATGTGCGTCATCATCTTGTTCGCTAGCTCATTGACCACAGGGTTCATCCACTGTGGTTTGCTACCGCCCATGCTATCGATGTCTTTTGTCCACTCTGGCGCGTGCTCGTTAAGGTATTGGTTGAGCTGAATTGGCTCACCGAAGTTCACGTAGCCCAAACCAAAGTTACGCAGTTTACGTAGAGTGCGCAGAACAAGACCTGCGTTTTCTTTCTCTTTACGTTTACCGCGCAGCTCTTTGGCGTAAGTGCCAACTTCCATTACGTGCTCGTAACCGATGTAAACCGGTACCAGCGTTACCGGACGGTTTAGACCACGCAGCATCGCTTGAATCGTCATGGCCAACATACCCGTTTTCGCTTGCAGTAAGCGGCCGGTACGTGAGCGACCACCTTCGCTGAAGTACTCTACCGAGTAACCTTTTGCAAACAGCTCGGCTAGATACTCACGGAAAATCGTGGAGTACAGTTTGTTGCCTTTAAAGCTACGACGAATAAAGAACGCACCACCACGACGGAAAATCGGACCCGCAGGGAAGAAGTTCAGGTTGATACCCGCAGCAATGTGCGGTGGCACCATACCTTCATGGTACAGAACGTAAGACAGCAGTAGGTAGTCCATGTGACTACGGTGACACGGCACGTAAACGATCTCATGGCCATCTTGCGCCAAGCGACGTACTGTCGAAGCGTTGTTGATGTGCAGGCCTTGATACAGTTTGGTCCACAGCCAGCTCAGGATGCGATCGCCGTTCTTCACCAGACCGTATGAGAAGTCGGCTGCGATTTCATCCATGATGTCATGGGCTTCTTTGCGCGCTTTCTCAATCGAAATGTCTTTGCTTTTTGCCTCGTCTTCAATCGCTTGTTCAATTGCAGGTGACTTTAACAGGCGAGCAAATAGCACTTGGCGTTGCGGTAGGTTTGGACCTGATGCCGCCAATTTTTGACGAGAAAAGTGGATACGTGCCACGCGCGCCAATTTATGCGCAATAGCACTGTCTGTACCGTGAGAATCCGCCATATAACGCAGTGAAACCACCGGGCTAAAGCGCACCAAACAGTCACGACCTGCTGCCATTACCGCTTTCGCTTTTTGTGGCCCATTCATTGGTTGCAGGTACGGGCGATGGCTCTCTTCTTTACCTGGTTTGCGTCCCCAAAGTACGGTCGCAGGGATCATCTGCACATCAAGCTCGCTATCAAGCTTGTGCAGTTCCAGCAGCTCAGTAAATAGAGAAACAGAATCTGTCGGGATGTCGTTGTCATTGCCCATCACGGTTGGACGTGAGGCAATAAAGACGAAACGATTAAGCGTTTTGCCATTGATTTCCAGCGGACTGAGCGGGTCTGGTAGCCCAAGGCTCATGGCTTGTTTTTGCAGTGTCAGCAAATCCACGTTCGAACGGAACGGCAAGGCATACACAATCGGCTTAGTTAGGTCGATGTTGAGATCGTCAATCGGATTCGATGGGATTGTGGTGCCCTTTACCATTACCGATAAAGGTAGTTTTAGTAATGAACGTGAAAATGATTGTCCAGAAGACATAAAGTTCACAGCCTCAATAGGTATTCAAACAGGCCCAACCTTAGTTCTGTGTCCGCGTGGCTCAACTTCTTGGCAAAGAAATGAGTACGGCAATAGAAATAAGCCTAGGCAATAAATTTTAAGCGCAGCAAGGATACCAGAAACTGGTCAAACCTTTTAATTTTATTGAGTGGAAATTAGTCGAACTCCTAAGTTGTTGCTTTACTTTGATTAACTTCAGACACGGTGTTTTAAACGCGCTTTGCGCCACAGTTTGTGGGCAAGTTCAGAAAGCGAAGCAAATAAATTAAAAAACAACCAATTGGGTTTCCATTTGACCATTTACTGGATATACTCACAGTTAACTGTATAAAAAGACAGGTGAGACATGAAGCCGTTAACGCCACGCCAACAACAAGTCTTCGATTTGATTAAAAGCAAAATCGATGACACCGGAATGCCACCAACTCGTGCAGAGATTGCGCGTGAGCTTGGCTTCCGCTCTGCGAATGCCGCAGAGGAACACCTAAAAGCGCTTGCTCGTAAGCAAGCCATTGAAATTATTCCGGGCGCATCGCGTGGGATCAGAATCCTGCTTGAAGATGCGGCCAATGACGAACAGGGCTTGCCTCTGATTGGTCAAGTCGCTGCGGGTGAGCCGATTCTGGCTCAAGAGCACGTAGAAGCGCACTACCAAGTTGACCCTGCGATGTTCAAGCCGCAAGCGGATTTCTTACTTCGTGTAAACGGCGAAAGTATGAAAGACATCGGTATTATGGACGGTGATTTGCTTGCTGTGCACAAAACACAAGATGTTCGCGATGGTCAGGTTGTCGTTGCTCGTGTTGATGACGATGTGACCGTCAAGCGCTTGGAACGTAAAGGTTCAACCGTTTTATTGCATGCAGAGAATGAAGAGTTCGCACCGATTCAAGTAGACTTAACGTCTCAGCATCTGACTATTGAAGGCTTAGCCGTTGGTATTATTCGCAATACCGATTGGATGTAAGTTTATCGCAACAGCCCAGCTTCGCTGGGCTGTTGCCTATTTGTCTTAGCACTTTTTTTCTCATCCGCTTTGAGCTCCTGCTCTCTGTTTACTTCTAATATTCTTATCGCCCCTATCTCTGTGCTTGATAATGCAATTGACATTCATTATCATCCTTTCCAGTGTCCACTCTTTCTCACTGGCGCAGGAAATGCCCATGTCTAAGCCAAAACATCAAGTTCCTAATCATCTATTGAAGCCTTTGCTATTACGCAGCCGTGAAAGCATGGTCGACAATGGTTTGGTGTATGACCCCATTGCAGCGAAAGCTTGTCTAAGCTGCAAGATGGCACCTGATTGTTTAAGTGGTGATATCGCGCAAAAGCAGCTGCTACACGTGACGTTGACTCAACTGTGCGACCAACAGGTAACGCAGTTTTTGCAGCAAAATCCGGACGCTTGGATCATCAATGTTGGAGCTGGACTCGATACCCGTTTTTACCGTTTGGATAACGGCCGCTGTCACTGGATTGAATTGGATGTTACGGAGAATCTAGTTTGGCGTCAGCGTCTATTCCATAAAAACGAACGCTACGAACATCGCAGTGGGAGTGTGGAAGACATGTCGTGGCTCGAATCTCTGACCATTCCAGATAAATCACCCGTATTGATTCTGTGCGAAATGGCATTGTTGGATTGCTCTGAGCGACATGTTGCGCGGTTTATTCAAAACTTAGGTCGCCATTTTGTCTCGGCTGAGGTCTGTATGGTACTCGCTGGAGACTTAACAGAAAGCAAGTGGGGGCAAAAGCTTGGCTCGGATTGCTATGCCCATGGATTTGAGGCACCGGCGGAACAAGTTCTGAGATGGTTGCCGTGGGCACAATGGGTGAAAGCGCTCTCGCCATTCGACCGATTCTGTTCACGATGGAAAGCTTGGCAACGCTGGCTCAATAAAATTCCAATGCTAAAGCATCGTCTCACGCCAGTGCTTGTTCACATCAAGTGGTAATTGGCTAGTCATTAAGCACTCAGGTACACTCGTCGATCTAAACAACGAGGTGCCTGTGACAAACTCTATTTTCTCTCCTTTATCGAATCCTCAAGTGCATCGTCAGGTGTTAGCGCTCGCGATCCCGATGGTGCTGTCGAATATTACCGTTCCACTATTAGGCTTAGTCGATGCGGCGGTGATTGGCCACCTAGAGCACGCGTGGTATTTGGGCGGCGTTGCGCTGGGCAGTACCATGATCAGCGTAACGTTCTGGCTGCTTGGCTTCTTACGCATGTCGACTACAGGGTTGGCGGCGCAGTCCTATGGCGGCGAAGACCGAAAACAGCTCGCATTGGTGTTCATGCAGGGCTCATTCATGGCTTTGCTGTTTGCTTTTGTGTTCCTCATAGTCCATAGCCCACTTGCTGATCTGATTTTTGGCTGGAGTGATGCCAGTGCTGAAGTGAAGCACTACGGCATGCAATATTTCTCTATCCGAGTGTGGAGTGCGCCGGCGGCACTGATGAATTTTGTGTTGTTGGGCTGGTTGCTCGGCACGCAAAACTCCAAAGCGCCTATGTGGATGGTGATCATCACCAATGTCACCAACATCGCTCTCGATTTGTTATTTGTGATGGGCTTAGGTTGGAAAGTTGAAGGTGCTGCGCTTGCATCCGTGATTGCTGATTACTCAGGCATGGCGTTTGGTTTGGTCTGCGTTTGGAAGACATGGCAAGCACGTCAGTTGCCGTTACCCAAGCAATTACTTGCTGACACTCAGCATGGGTTAGGGCGATTTGTGAAACTCAATCGCGATATCTTTCTTCGTTCATTATGTTTGCAAGCTGCGTTTAGCTTTATGACGTTTCAGGGCGCGAGCTTTGGTGATGATGTTGTCGCGGCAAACGCTGTGTTGATGAGCTTCTTGATGATGATTTCCTATGGCATGGATGGCTTTGCCTACGCGATGGAAGCGATGGTGGGGAAAGCGATTGGCGCGAAAGACAGAGCTCAGCTTAGTGATTCTCTGGTGGGCACATTCTTTTGGAGTCTGATCATCTGCTTAGGGCTTACTGCGGTATTTGGCTTAGCGGGATCGAATTTGATCGCCATGATCACTTCTATTGCGATTGTGCAGCAGCAAGCAGCGATCTATCTACCTTGGCTGGTGGTGATGCCGTTGGCATCCATGTGGTGTTTCTTATTCGATGGCATTTTTGTTGGTGCCACTAAAGGCAAGGACATGCGGAATAGTATGTTTGTCGCAACGTGCTGCTTCTTCGCAATCTTCTTTTTGTTCTCTGGCTGGCAAAACCATGCGCTTTGGTTGGCGATGACCAGCTTTATGGCGATGCGAGGGATTGGTCTCGGAGCGATATTCTTCTATCAATGGCGTAAAGGAACGTTCCTCGCGTAAATAAAAACAGCAGGTCGAAAACCTGCTGTTTTTGCATTTGGATCATGGCAACCCAAATACTCATTTAACCTCATTATCTCAGCATTGTATGGCTACTAGAACAATCGGTTCAGCCCATTCAATGCCGCTACACGATAGGCTTCAGCCATGGTCGGGTAGTTGAAGGTAGTATTCACGAAATATTCAATCGTATTGGCTTGGCCTTTCTGTTCCATGATGGCTTGACCAATGTGGATGATTTCCGCTGCACGTTCACCAAAGCAGTGAATGCCAAGAATTTCCTTGGTTTCACGATGGAACAAAATTTTCAAACTGCCGACATCTTTGCCTGCAATTTGCGCACGTGCCAGATGCTTGAAAGAAGAGCGGCCAACTTCATAAGGCACTTTCGCTGCCGTCAGTTCTTGTTCTGTTTTACCAACAGAGCTGATTTCTGGAATGGTGTAGATGCCTGTTGGGATGTCTTCAATCAGATAGTTTTCTGCCTGACCTTTGGTGATCGCTTGTGCGACAAATCGTCCTTGGTCGTAGGCTGCGCTCGCAAGGCTAGGGTAACCAATCACATCACCCACTGCGTAAATGTGCTCAACCGCCGTTTGGTAGTTGCGGTTCACTTTAAGCTGGCCGCGAGAATCCGATTCTAGACCGACGACATCCAAACTGAGTTTGTCGGTGTTACCGGTTCTGCCGTTCGCATACAGCAAACAATCGGCGCGCATTTTCTTGCCTGACTGCAGGTGAATAATGACGCCATCTTCTGTGCCTTCGATTTTCTCGTAGGTTTCGTCGTTACGAATGACAACGCCGCTGTTCCAGAAGTGGTAAGACAGTGCATCAGACACTTCGTTATCCAAGAACTCCAACAAACGATCCCGGGTATTGATCAGGTCGGTTTTCACACCAAGTCCACGGAAGATAGAGGCGTACTCACAACCGATAACGCCTGCACCATAAATGATGATATGACGAGGGTCGTGTTTCAGGCTCAGGATAGAGTCACTGTCGTAGATTCGTTCATGCAAGAAGTCGACATCGTTTGGTCGGTAAGGACGAGAGCCCGTCGCGATGACAAATTTATCGGCCGAGTAGATTTCTTCCGTACCGTCATTTTGCATTACCGCGATAGAGTGCGTATCAATAAAACGTGCAGTACCGAACAGCAGCGTGCAGTCATTGCGGTCGTAAAACCCCTGACGAAGGCAAGTCTGTTTATCGATGACCGTTTTCGCATGGCCTAAAATGTCAGAAAATGTTGCATGAAGGCTGGTGTTGTTTCTGCAAAATAGCGGGTTGCTATTGAATTCGATGATACGGCTTACTGCATGGCGCAGCGCTTTCGATGGAATGGTTCCCCAGTGCGTACAGCCGCCGCCCACACTGCTTTCTTTCTCGACGATGGCAACATTCAGTCCCGCTTTGGTTAACCCCATTGCAGCCCCTTCTCCGCCAGGGCCACTACCAATTACGATCACGTCATAGTGATTAACATGCGCCATGATGCCTTCCTTGTTATATTTGCTTAACATTGCTTTAGCGCGATTTTAACTCATTTGCTCTATACGTACACGTAATGGCTGCGAGAGAGTGGAAGTGATCACGCAGAATCGAACAAAAGGATGAAT
Source organism: Vibrio sp. S457-15 (assembly GCF_000960545.1). NCBI lineage: Bacteria > Pseudomonadati > Pseudomonadota > Gammaproteobacteria > Vibrionales > Vibrionaceae > Vibrio > Vibrio sp. S457-15. The sequence goes on from NZ_JYOQ01000033.1 coordinate 47,488, forward strand.
TGGTATGTTGTATGTCTATAAATTGACTCGAGAACATTGCAATTAGATGCATGCTAATAGTAACGTTCTCGCCGCTTACCTTGGGTGAGGCAACATATCTTTCTCCGTAGGGGTGAATTGCGTTATATTGAAGCTCTTGTACCCTACAGAAAAGAGCAAGTTAAGAATGAAATCGATGGGAATCCGCGCGCAACAAAAAGAGAAGACACGTCGATCGCTGATCGATGCGGCATTTAGTCAATTAAGTGCGGATCGCAGCTTTTCCAGTCTCAGCTTGCGAGAAGTTGCCCGAGAGGCAGGAATTGCACCCACTTCTTTTTATCGTCACTTCAAAGACATGGATGAGCTAGGCTTAACAATGGTTGATGAAGGAGGTTTACTATTACGTCAACTGATGCGTCAGGCACGTCAACGTATTGTCAAAGAAGGCAGTGTGATTCGAACTTCGGTTGAAACCTTTATGGAATTCATTGAAAGTAGCCCTAACGTATTCCGCTTATTATTGCGTGAGCGCTCTGGCACTTCTTCTGAATTTCGTACTGCCGTCGCTCGAGAAATTCAGCATTTTGCGGCAGAATTAACCGAGTATTTAATGAGCACCGGTATGACCAGAGAAGAGGCGTATACTCAAGCAGAGGCGTCGGTGACTTTGGTCTTTAGTTCGGGTGCTGAAGCTTTAGATTTAGATCGACGTGAGCGCGATGAACTCGCCGAGCGATTGATCATGCAATTGCGAATGATAGCCAAAGGGGCCTATTGGTATCGCAAAGAACGTGAACGTAACCGATTAAAAGGCGGGATAGAATAATGTCGAATGGAAATAAATCTGAAAAGAAAACGCTGATTTTGGCACTGGTTGCAGGTATGTGTGGTGATGCTTTATTGTCATGGTTGACCATGAGTGAAGTGTCTTTCTCAATCTTCCCACTGATTGCACTCGTACTGGCTGTACAAGCTCTTTACCAAGAGTACTTAAACAACCCGGTATCGGAAGATATTCCCTTAGTGGGCTTAGCGTGTTTCTTTGTTGGTGCCTTTGGTCACTCTGCGTTTATCAAAGCGCAATACCCAGAAGCAGGCTCAAATTTCTTCGCAATCATGGTGTCGATGATCCTATTGGCATGGATTGGTAAAAAGCTGGGTTTCATGGAAAAGAAAACTTCTGCTGAATAATTGAAAAAATTCCAACAAAAAAGCGAGCTATTGAGCTCGCTTTTTTTATGTCTTTCGCTGGTGGCTTACGCTTTACGTTCTAGTAAAACGCCGGCTTCCATGTGGTGGGTGTAAGGGAATTGGTCAAACAGAGCAAAGCGCGTCACATTGTGAGTTTCACTTAGAATGTCCAAGTTTTCTTTTAGGGTCTCTGGATTACAAGAGATGTACATGATGCGCTCGTAACATTGCACCATTTTGCACGTATCCACATCCATACCTGCACGTGGTGGATCGACAAAAATCGTGTTGCAGTTGTAGCTCTTCAGATCGACACCATTGTCTTTTAAACGACGGAATTCGCGCTTACCTTCCATTGCTTCTGTAAATTCTTCTGCCGACATACGGATGATTTGTACGTTGTCGATCTTGTTCGCTGCAATGTTGTATTGTGCTGATTCTACCGAAGGCTTAGCAAGCTCAGTAGCAAGTACACGGTCGAAGTTTTGCGCTAATGCTAACGAGAAGTTGCCGTTACCACAGTAAAGCTCTAGTAGGTCGCCAGTGCTCTCTTGAGTACAGTCAACCGCCCATTCCAACATCTTCTCTGCTACTTTGCCATTCGGTTGGGTGAAGCTGTTTTCGACTTGCTGGTAGATGTAGCTTTGGCCATTTACGTCCAGTTTTTCGATCACGTAGTCACGGTCTAGGATGATTTTCATCTTACGTGCGCGACCAATGATGTTTAGGTTAAAGCCTTCATCATTTAAACGCTGTTTAAGGGCTTTCGCGTTTTCAATCCACTCTTCATCAAGTTGGCGATGGTAAAGCAGTGAAACCAGAATCTCACCGCTTAGCGTCGATAGGAAATCGACTTGGAATAGTTTACGGCGTAGGGATTCGTTGTCTTTCATCGCTTCAACCAATAGCGGCATCAAATCGTTGATCAGACGGCTGGCTGCTGGGAATTGGTCTACGCGGTATTTCTCACGAGTCTCTTGGTTGAACATGATGTAGTACAGGTCTTCACCTTCATGCCAAACACGGAACTCAGCACGCATACGGTAATGCTGCTCTGGTGATTCAAACACTTCCAGTTCTGGCACGTTGTATGGCGCGAACATATCAGTGAGACGTTCGACTTTTTCAGCCAGTTGTTCTTGGTAGCGTTGTGGATTGACATCAAGAGTAGCCATGATCTTACCTTTTATGGTGCATTCAATTTAAGAGCGCAGATTTTATTCAATCTCAACAGTATGTCCAGTTTTGTACGGGAATTGATTTAAAGATAGTGCGTACAGGTTGAGGAGAAAGCAAAATTAATCAAAACGTTACAATTTCTATGGGCAATATTGGCTGGACAAATAATCAATAGCTGAATAATATTTGCCTCAAGCTGGTGGCATCTAGCAATCTAGATGGCTGAAATGGGAATCTGGTGAAAATCCAGAACTGACGCGCAGCGGTAAAAGAGAACGAACGCTCATCACGACACTGCATTAGTTTATGTGGGAAGTCGAGCAACTAGGTGGTGTAAACCTCGCTCTTCAGTCCGAATACCTGCCAGCAACTGAGCCACAGCATTGGACTGCCTAAGGAGGCAGGGCTCGGAAGGAATTACGCGATTTAGGACAATATAATGAAAAAATCCGCATTGGCGATCACCCTGGCATCGCTGCTTTCACCTGTCTCTTATCTACAGGCCCAAGAAACTTCTGTTGACGAAACCATCGTAGTTACTGCGAATCGATTCAAGCAAATCGATGGTGCTGTTCTAGCTCAAACCGTGACAGTAACGAAAGAAGATATTCGCCGTCAGCAAGCTGACAGTTTGTTTGATGTGTTCCGTACTTTGCCTAGTATTGAGGTTGCTCAATATGGTGGCCGTGGCCAAAGCGCATCGATTTTTGTTCGCGGTGGCAGTGCCACCCAAGTGTTGGTTTTGGTTGATGGTGTACGCATGCCTCGCGCAATCATGGGCGGTATCGATTTCAACCAATTTCCAATCAACTCTATTGAACGTATCGACTACATTCGCGGCGCACGCGCATCTATCTATGGCTCAGAGGCGATTTCCGGCGTAATCAACATTATTACTCGAGCAAGTATTGATGATGATGCAAGCCGAGTGTCGGCGGGTTATGGCTCCAACAATCATAAAAAAGGCACGTTTGCCGTATCTAAACCTGTAGGTGAAGGTAAGCACATCAAAGGGGTATTAGGTTACGAGAAAACGGATGGTTTTAACGTTAAACCTTTGCCGGGTTTGAATGATGGCGATGAGCACGGATTTGAAACGTTGAACCTTAAATTAGGTTACCAGCAAAACTTTTCTGATAATTTTTCTGGTTACGTTGGCTTTAGTACATACAGCAACGAATACGACTATGACAACAGCAGTTATGGCAATCCTGGGTGGGGAACAGTAGATAAGCACGAAAAGAAAACGGGTGAAGTGGAATACGTAGGTGCAGATTTGTCACTTGAGTATTCTAAAGATGTTTACACTTCTGAGTTGAAGTTAGCTTACGGTCAACAAGACAACTATGACCTTAAATCGGGCCAAAGTAAGTCGACCGGCGATCACGTGGCCATCGAACAGTTCAATGCAATTTGGCTAAACTCATACAGCATCAATGATGAACTGAGTATTGGAGGCGGCTTAGATTACCGTAATGAGAAGTTAGCAAAAGGCTACCTTGCACCAAGTGACTGGGGACCAGCGAAAGACTACAACCCAGAGAAGAATCCAAGAACAAACATTGGCATCAGCGCAATTGCTCAATATGCATTGAATGCATGGACCTTCGAAGCCAGCGTACGTAATGATGAAAACAACCAGTTTGGCAACAACACTACGTGGCAAACCGCAGCAGGTTGGAAAGTTTACGAAGGATACGAATTAACGCTGAGCCACGGCACTGCATTCCGTGCGCCTAGCTTTGTTGACTTGTATTACCCTGGCTATGAAATGCCGAACTTAAAGCCTGAAGAGTCAAAAAACACGGAACTATCGTTATCTGGTGTGGCATCGATTGTTGATTGGACTGTAACTGGGTATTACAACCAAATTGAAAACATGCTGATCTGGAAAGGTGCGGGCATGCAAAACATTGGTGAAGCTGAGATTAAAGGTATCGAACTAGAAGTTAAACTCGATACTGATATTGTCTCTCATGAGTTCTACCTAGATTACAAAGATCCTGTCGACAAGTCTGGTGCAGAAGATACCCAACTAGCATACCGCTCCAAGCGTGGTGCTAAGTGGAATGCTTATGCGACATTTGACCAATGGACGTTGGGTTCGCAGTATCTTTACCAAGGTGAGCGCTTTAATGGTAGTACAAGACTACCGAGCTACAGCCTATGGAACTTCACCGCTTCTTACGCTGTAAACTCAAGTTGGGACATCAACGCCAAACTAAGCAACGCTTTCGATAAGAACTACGAGATGTACTCAGGTTACGCAACTCCTGGGCGTCAGTACTTTGTATCCGCTGACTATCGATTCTAATTGCGTTTGATACAACAAAGGCCGCCTTATTGGCGGTCTTTATCATTATTGGTGTGCAGAAAATGGCTGGAAAACAAAATGACGAAACCAAAACGTGTCGTAATCAGCTGGTCGAGCGGTAAAGACTCTACACTAACGTTAGAGCGTTTAAACGAAAACCCGGACTATCAGGTGGTTGGGTTATACACGACTTACGTAGGGAAAGAAGTCCCTTTCCAAGCAACTCCGCTTGAGGTCGTGCAAATGCAAGCAGACTTACTTGCTCTTCCGCTCATTACTATAGAGCTGCCTGAAGTCTTTCCGAGTAACGACATTTATCAATCGGCCATCGTTAATGCATTACAAAGTAGTGGGCTGAACGTAGAAGCTGTCGCATTCGGCGATATGTTCTGCAATGGTATTGCCGATTATCGTCGTAGCTACATTGAGCCAGCAGGATGGGAATGTGTCTTTCCTCTCTTAGGGGAGAATAGTTTGAGCTTAGCGATGGAAGTCATAGCACGTGGAATTAAAACTATGTTGATTACCACTGATGGAAAGGCACTTGCTTCAGAATGGTGTGGTCGTTGGTATGACCAAGTATTAATCGAGTCATTACCACGTCATATTGATCCATGTGGAGAAAATGGTGAGTTCCACACATTGGTGACATCAACCCCATCATTTCAAGGACATATAGAACTGACTAAGCTTGAAGTGGAAATAGGGGAGCGATTTAGCCATCAAAGATACCGCGCCAAAGCATTGCCAAAACAAATCTAACCAGTATGATCGCCGAGTCTCTATTCATCAGGTAAGACTCGTGCGAGCATCAAGTAAGAAAAAAGTTCTAGTGTTTGATTCCGGTGTCGGCGGACTATCAGTTTTCCAAGAAATTCACCAACTCCTTCCACACTTAGACTACTTCTATCTGTTCGATAACGAAGCTTATCCTTACGGCGAACTCGATCAGAATGTGCTTATCTCGCGCGTCAATCAGCTGGTTTCCGCATTGGTAGCAGAGCATCACATCGATATCGTCGTCATTGCGTGCAATACTGCCAGTACAATCGTATTGCCGTCATTGCGTGACAACTTATCAGTGCCAGTTGTTGGCGTCGTGCCTGCCATCAAACCGGCCTCCTTACTAGCGACTCAGGGAGTAGGGTTAATCGCAACGCCTGCGACCGTCACTCGTCAATACACTCATGAGCTGATCCGCGATTTTGCGCAAGGTAAGCCAGTTGAACTGCTAGGTTCGACGCGTTTGGTTGATATGGCAGAAGAAAAGCTACGTGGTGATAGTGTTCCTTTGGATGAACTGAAAAGTATCTTATCGCCGTTATGCAATAAAGTAGACGTCGCTGTACTTGGTTGTACACACTTCCCATTAATCAAAAGCGAAATTCAGCAAGTGCTGGGTAGCAACGTCGTTTTGATTGATTCTGGGGAGGCGATAGCGCGCCGGGTTAAAGCATTACTTTCTTGTGGTGAGCTTGAAGAGAAAGAAGAAGGGATAAAACGAATCTTTGCCAGTGCACCTCCTTGGCAAGAAGATGCACTGAACATTTGTCTGGCGAAATTAGGATTTAATCCAGTCCAGATTTATCGCCATCTGGGTGTTTCGGATCGTTAGCAATACGAACTTTAAGTGTTCGCTCCATGTATTCCCTTTCATTTAACTTCGCGATAGCCGGTTCTGCATCAGCAGCGGCCATAACGACAAAACCAAACCCTCTTCTTTTACCTGTGCGTTTATCTTTCATTAAGCGCACAGCAAATACCTGCCCATACTCTGCAAATAAATCACGAACGTGACTTTCATTTGCTTTATAAGGAAGGTTACCGACATACAGCGTTTTAGTTGAAGGATCAGATTCCGTTGGTTGAATAGATGGTGTTTGGCTAGAAAATGAAAATAGAAAAGCAGTAGCAGCAACACCGATAAGAAAGCTCAAAGCTGGTGGAATAGCGAATTGAGAGAATAGCACTCCCCCAATGACGGCCAGCCCAGCACATAGGATCAGATTTTTTTTAGACGTCATTTTGATTACTACATATAGATAATAAAGAGATCGATTGTCTATTTAACAGAATAGACACATGAATCTTACGTATATGGTTGGTGTTTTTCCAACCAATTGCTGTGATATGTCTCAAATGTGACGAAGAAATATGCAAATTTCGGCGTTTTGATGGATTAATGAACGGTTGAAAGTTTTTTTTGCAAAAAACGCTTGTACTAATTTCTCAACTCCCTATACTGCGCATCCACCGACACGGAGTGAGACGAAAGTCACACAGCGAGTCGGAAATTGAGAGAAAAGAAATTTGAAAAAAATGCTTGACTCTCTCACGGCGTGAAGTAAGATACGCACCCCTAACGACGAGCAACTAAGTTGCTGAAAATGTTAGAAAAGCTCTTTAAAAATAAGAACCTATCAATCTGTGTGGGCACTCGTTGATGATAATCCAATTCGATACCTCGGTATCAAATTAGGTTTCAATGAAACGAAGTGACCATTGAATCTTCGGATTCAGCACAGTCAATTCAAACATTACTTTATGTAATGTTCAGTATTCATTGAGCCGAACAAAATCTTAAATTGAAGAGTTTGATCATGGCTCAGATTGAACGCTGGCGGCAGGCCTAACACATGCAAGTCGAGCGGAAACGAGTTATCTGAACCTTCGGGGGACGATAACGGCGTCGAGCGGCGGACGGGTGAGTAATGCCTAGGAAATTGCCCTGATGTGGGGGATAACCATTGGAAACGATGGCTAATACCGCATGATGCCTACGGGCCAAAGAGGGGGACCTTCGGGCCTCTC
>NZ_JYOQ01000034.1:0-754 GCF_000960545.1 Vibrio sp. S457-15
ACAAGTCACCAAAGTTGTCTGCAATTTTTATACATGATGCAGACTCGATTTTGCCGGACTCAAATTCCAAGAACACTTGAATGTGTTATTTTGGTGTTTGTCTTAAAGACAAACATTGAGAACTTTACAAACAACAATAAATTGTTGTTTTGTCAGCTTTCCAAATTGTTAAAGAGCTATGTTTCTTCACAAGGAAGTACATTTTCTAAAGACTTTCAGAGTCGAAGATTCTAACCACATACGTCTTACTGAAGTGGTTTGGAATTCCTATCCAAAAATACTTAGAGAATGGTGGGCGATACCGGGCTCGAACCAGTGACCCCCTGCTTGTAAGGCAGGTGCTCTCCCAACTGAGCTAATCGCCCACATAAGTTTTAATTCTTCGTGGAGAAGAATGGTGGGTCGTGCAGGATTCGAACCTGCGACCAATTGATTAAAAGTCAACTGCTCTACCAACTGAGCTAACGACCCAATGGTATCCCGTAGGGGAGTCGAACCCCTGTTACCGCCGTGAAAGGGCGGTGTCCTAGGCCTCTAGACGAACGGGACACTGGATTGAAGAGTTTGGGAACTCTTCTTCTCTTTACTTTATAAACCGTATCAATCTGTGTGGACACTCATCGTGAATAATCATCGTTTAAGGAGGTGATCCAGCGCCAGGTTCCCCTAGCGCTACCTTGTTACGACTTCACCCCAGTCATGAACCACAAAGTGGTAAGCGTCCCCCCGAAGGTTAAACTACCTACTTCTTTTG
>NZ_JYOQ01000035.1:0-383 GCF_000960545.1 Vibrio sp. S457-15
GGGCGATGAAGTTCGTATGAGGTGACGCGATTGCTGGTATCATGATCAGCCTTGTGAATTTGTTTGGTGGAATTTTTGTGGGCATCAACAAGTTTGATTTGTCGCTGTCGGAGAGCGTGAATCGATTCTCGGAACTTACGATAGGGGATGGCCTTGTTTCACAGATACCGAGTTTGTTGTTATCAATGGCATGTGGTGTTTATCTGATTCGAATTAAAGGCTCGGAAGACGAATCCAGTTCGTTTATGAGCCAAATGATGGCGCAGCTTCGGACATTCTGGAAGATTATTTTAGTGGTTGGGGGAGGGATTATGCTAATTGGACTACTAAATCCATAATTAATGTATGGCTGTTTGCCAATTGCTGTGATCTGCGTAGTTATG
>NZ_JYOQ01000036.1:0-404 GCF_000960545.1 Vibrio sp. S457-15
CTGCTGGACAACGCCCTCGCCACCATGGGCGCCGGCCTGCCCTCGGCTATGGCCGCGCACCTGGTCTACCCGGACCGGCCGATCGTCGCGGTGTGCGGCGATGGCGGCTTCATGATGAACAGCCAGGAACTGGAAACCGCGGTGCGGCTTAAGATGAACCTGACGGTGATCATCCTGCGCGACAACGGCTACGGGATGATCCGCTGGAAGCAATCGAACATGGGCTTCGCCGACTTCGGGCTGGACTACGGCAACCCGGACTTCGTGCACTACGCCGAGGCCTACGGCGCCCACGGCCACCGGGTCGACAGTGCCGAGGGCTTCCTGCCGCTGCTGGAGCGCTGCCTGGGCACGCCTGGGGTGCATGTGATCGATTGCCCGGTGGATTACTCGGAGAAAGACCG
>NZ_JYOQ01000037.1:0-36450 GCF_000960545.1 Vibrio sp. S457-15
GAGAGGCCCGAAGGTCCCCCTCTTTGGCCCGTAGGCATCATGCGGTATTAGCCATCGTTTCCAATGGTTATCCCCCACATCAGGGCAATTTCCTAGGCATTACTCACCCGTCCGCCGCTCGACGCCGTTATCGTCCCCCGAAGGTTCTGACAACTCGTTTCCGCTCGACTTGCATGTGTTAGGCCTGCCGCCAGCGTTCAATCTGAGCCATGATCAAACTCTTCAATTTAAGATTTTGTTCGGCTCAATGAATACTGAACATTACATAAAGTAATGTTTGAATTGACTGTGCTGAATCCGAAGATTCAATGGTCACTTCGTTTCATTGAAACCTAATTTGATACCGAGGTATCGAATTGGATTATCATCAACGAGTGCCCACACAGATTGATAGGTCTATATTGTTAAAGAGCTTGCTCTGCGAGAAGTTTTTCTCTCAAAGCGGAGGTGCATTCTAGCGAGATAATTGAAAGAGTCAAACACTTTTTTCAATTTATTTTCTCAGGAGCTTTTTACCTCTCCGACCCTGCTGAAGCCTTATCGCGTCTGCCGTGTCGGTGGATGCGCATTATAGGGAGTTGAGTTCCGAGCGCAACCCTTTTTTGAAAAAAAATGGATAAAACTAGCTGTTCGATGACTATTTCATCAAAAAAGCAAAAAAGAGGGTAAAAAACCCTCTTTTTCTGCCTGAAACGCGGAATTTAAATGAATGCGTACGCGTCTGCAAACATACGTTCACTCTTCGCTTTTTTATTCTGAGTGAATTGCTCACGTGCTGCGCCCGCCATTTCAAAACGACCAGCAATATAGATATCGTAGTTTTCTAGGCTTTCGAAATCATCACTCACGGCTTGTAGTACATTACCGACTTTCCCTTGCCAATCTGCTGGGGCTTCCTCAACAACCGGAACAAAGTGAACATTTGCGTATTTCTGTGCAAGTTCGAGCAATTCGTCTTTCGCATACAGCTGGCAATTATCACGAGCACCCCAGTATAAATAGATAGGGTTGGTTTTATTCTGCGCTACGCAATGATCCAGAATCGAACGTACGTAACTAAAACCTGTACCACCAGCGATCAATAACAGCGGGCGTTCACTGTCTTCTTGTACCCACGCATCACCGTGCGGCGCATCGATTTCAATATCATTACCCGTTTCTAACGCAGCTTTCATCGCTTCGACAACTTCGATGGCGTAAGCGTTGTGTTCAGCAGCCCCGATATGAAGTTCTAATTCGCCTTCATGTCGGCAAGGGCTGCTTGCAATCGAGAATGGGCGTTTGTCCTTTTCTCCCATCACAACCATCAGGTATTGGCCAGCTTTAAACGCAACTGGAGACTCAGGGTGCAGTAGAATTTGGTAAGTATTACAAGCTAACGGCTGAATAGACTTTACTTTACATTGGATGGTCATGGTGTTCCTCTCGCTTACTCATCAAAAGTAAGCACTAAATTACTTTCTGTATAGGCTTGGCAAGGGAATATCCAACCTTGCTGCTGCTCTTTATTGGTTAGCATGGGTTCGAGGTGATATGTCACCTCGCCCGATAGCTTTTTACACATGCACATGGCGCAAGCGCCAACTTGGCAACGATGTGGGAAGCGAATATTGTTGTTGAGCGCGGCTTCCAACACCGTTTCCCCTTCTTTAACCTCAAATGTTACGTCTATAGGCAGAAGGTGGACTTGATGACTCATAGAATACCTAACTGGTCCCAAATCTCATCGACTTTAGCCACAAGTTTAGGATCTTTTTTAATTGGCGTACCCCACTCACGCGTGACTTCAGATTCGAACTTGTTAGTCGCATCCAGTCCGAGTTTAGATGAACTTTCTGCCTTACCTGATACTCGAGTGGTATCTCTATCCGGATCCATACGAGTGGTCACCGCCCAAATGATGTCATTCCAATCTCGCGCATTGACGTCCTCATCACACAAGATAACGAACTTGTTGTCGGTGTATTGCGCGAAGAAGTCCCACAGGTATTCCATTAATGCTTGAGATTGGCCCGCTTGGTCTTTCTTCATCGTAACGACGGCAAAACGATTATTGGTTGTTGGCGGTAGATAGATATCAATAATCTCTGGACGCTGTTGTTTCAGTGATTCCAAATCGGCTTCTGTTATTACTTTACTGTCTTGCTCACTGATTTGGGGACGTGTTGCAAGTTCCGCATCCCATTTGATAGTCGCATCTAGTCCCATTTTGGAACCTAACCCCACCACTGGCGACGCAAAGTCGAGAGAATCGATTGGCGTGTTGTCTATCATCAAGGTATCGCGCACTGGATCCATATGTTCGGTCATCGCTTTGACGACGTCATTCCAGTCACGCGCATTTACCGACTCATCACACACAATCACAAACTTGGTGTACATGAACTGACGCAAGAAGGACCAAACCCCCATCATCACGCGTTTCGCATGACCTGGGTATTGCTTCTTCATGGTTACAACGGCCATGCGATACGAACAACCTTCTGGCGGTAGGTAGAAGTCTTCAATCTCAGGGAATTGCTTTTGCAGAATTGGCACGAATACTTCATTCAGTGCCACGCCTAATACCGCTGGCTCATCTGGCGGACGACCAGTATAGGTACTGTGATAAATTGGGTCTTTACGCATGGTGATGTGCGTAATGGTAAAGACGTGATGCTTTTCTTTTTCGTTATAGTAGCCAGTGTGATCGCCGTAAGGGCCTTCATCGGCAAACTCGTTCGGGTCGATGTACCCTTCCATGACGATTTCAGCACTTGCTGGGACTTCCAAATCGTTACTGATGGATTTGACCACTTCGGTTTTACTGCCACGCAGCAAACCAGCAAAGGCATATTCTGATAACGTATCCGGCACTGGCGTCACCGCACCAAGGATAGTGGCAGGGTCGGCACCAAACGCCACGGAAACTGGGAACGGCTTACCCGGGTTGATTTCCATCCAATCACGCAAATCTAACGCGCCACCACGGTGAGCTAGCCAACGCATGATGATTTTGTTTTTGGCGATTTTTTGTTGGCGGTAGATACCGAGGTTCTGGCGTTTTTTATTCGGCCCTTTGGTGACCGTCAAACCCCACGTTAATAATGGTGCTACGTCTTCCGCCCAACAACTCATCACCGGAATTTTATCCAAATCGACTTCGTCACCTTGCCATACAATGTCTTGGCATGGCGCTTTACGCAGTCGCTTGGCTGGCATATTCAACACTTGCTTGAATACTGGCAGTTTTTCCAATGCGTCTTTGAAGCCTTTTGGTGGCTCAGGTTCTTTTAAGTAAGCCAGCAGTTTGCCGACTTCGCGTAATTCTTTTACGTCTTCACGCCCCATACCTATCGCAACGCGCTCTGGCGTACCAAACAGGTTGGTCAGAACAGGAACGTTGTAGCCGATTGGATTTTCAAACAACAGCGCAGGGCCACCAGCACGTAAGGTGCGGTCGCTGATCTCTGTCATTTCGTAAGCGGGATCGACAGGGTGAGTAATGCGTTTAAGTCGACCTTTCTGTTCTAGATGGTCGATAAATTCGCGTAAATCCTTAAAACTCATAGGCCTTCATGCTGGCTGATTAAACTGTCCGCAGTATAACAAATAGGAGGACGCTAAGATCCTCCTATTTTGTGTGGGTATGTGAGCAGGGTTACTTTAATACTTGCTCGATCTGACGAGCCTTTACTTGGCGGTTACTTGAAATTAATTCTTCAAGCCATGTGTGGTGGCCTTGTTGAGCCAGTTGACGAGCGACCAGTGTCGCCTCTTCAGATAATGCCATTTTCGCAATAAGAAACTGTTTCACTTCCGGCGATAATGGATTGGATTTGGTGAGTAAGCGAATCGCGTGAGGTTTGAGGCTTGGGTTGATCGTGGCATTCATCAACTGCTGCAAAGAGAAAGCATCTCCTGTATCAGCTAAGCGCTTGAGTTCCTGTTGGCTATTGTAATCGGCGCGCATTCGCCATAGTAAATCGTACATAGCTTTGTCTTGGCTGACTTGCGCCATACGAACGACCACTGCTGTGGACGGTAGCCAACTGGTGACATTCGCTTGAGTTAACTGCGTCGTTAAGGCCTTTAACGCACTTGGCGATAAGCTATCTAGCTCACGAATGAGCAAGGATTCTCTTGTCTGAATTTGTTGAGACGTCCCCGTTAACCATTGCTGCAGGTTTAACTCTTTTCGTTCAGCTTGCAGCACAAAATCTAACGTGCTTTGGTCTTGCTTCCAACGCTTAATTAAACGACTCGCAATCGCTGGGTAATTGAATGCGGGTACACTGAATTCATAGCCATCGCCTCGCTCCAACATTTGATACGTTGGTGTCAAACGAACTTGCGATTCCACGAACAGTGCCATGCGCGGGGTAAGTATGATGTTTTGCTGTTCTAATTTTTCCAACAGGCGAAAACGCACCACCTCTTGCTGAGGAAAAGCGAGCCGATCGAGGGAAAATTTAAGCGAATCAACCTCATCTCTGACCACGTACTCAAGGAGTTCAGAAACTTTGGTTTGAATTTGAGTATCCTGAAGCCACTGTTCTACCACAGACTCCTGCATTTCCTTCGCAGAAACGGCCACGGGTAGAGTGAGCAGTGACAAGCTCAGGAGTAATGACGACAACATTCCTTGTTGCATGTTAACCTCCCGATAACATTTGTTCTCATTTTGCTGCTTCTATTGATAGAAAGCAATAAAAAAGCCACCATTTTTGTGGTGGCTTTTTCAAAATAAGAACTCAGTTATTACTGACGACGCATCGCATCGAAGAACTCATCATTCGTCTTCGTCATTGCCAGCTTATCGATTAAGAATTCCATTGCGTCGATTTCGCCCATTGGGTGAACGATCTTACGCAGAATCCACATCTTCTGTAGTTCGTCAGTCTTCGTCAGTAGCTCTTCACGACGTGTACCAGAGCGGTTGAAGTCAATCGCAGGGAATACACGCTTCTCAGCAATCTTACGGTTCAAGTGCAGTTCCATGTTACCTGTACCCTTGAACTCTTCGTAGATAACTTCATCCATTTTAGAACCAGTATCGACTAGTGCCGTTGCGATGATAGTTAGGCTGCCGCCTTCTTCTACGTTACGTGCCGCACCGAAGAAACGCTTAGGACGGTGCAATGCGTTTGCATCCACACCACCTGTTAGTACTTTACCTGATGAAGGCACTACGGTGTTGTAAGCACGAGCTAGACGAGTGATAGAGTCAAGCAGAATAACAACGTCTTTCTTGTGTTCAACAAGACGTTTTGCTTTCTCGATTACCATTTCTGCCACTTGTACGTGACGAGATGCTGGCTCATCGAAAGTCGACGCGACTACTTCACCTTTAACTAGACGCTGCATCTCTGTTACTTCTTCTGGACGTTCGTCGATAAGAAGTACCATCAACTCACACTCTGGATGGTTGTATGCGATGCTTTGAGCGATATTTTGCAGAAGCATTGTCTTACCCGCTTTTGGCGGAGCAACAATCAGACCACGTTGACCTTTACCGATAGGCGATGCCAAGTCTAAAACACGTGCTGTGATGTCTTCTGTAGAACCGTTACCACGCTCCATTACCATGCGTTCATTCGCATGCAGGGGGGTAAGGTTTTCAAATAGGATCTTGTTACGAGCGTTGTCTGGTTTGTCGTCGTTAACTGTATTGACTTTTAGAAGGGCAAAGTAGCGTTCACCGTCTTTTGGTGGGCGAATTTTACCAGCAATTGAGTCACCAGTACGTAGGTTAAAACGACGAATCTGACTTGGTGATACGTAGATGTCGTCCGGACCAGCAAGGTACGAACTGTCTGCACTGCGTAGGAAACCAAAGCCGTCTTGCAGAATTTCCAGAACCCCATCGCCAAAGATGTCTTCGCCGCCTTTAGCGTGCGCTTTTAAAATCGCGAAGATGATGTCTTGTTTTCTTAAGCGAGCTAGGTTCTCTAGTCCTAAGCTTTCGCCCAGTTTCACAAGGTCAGACACAGGTCTGTTCTTCAGTTCGGTAAGGTTCATGGTGGTGGATTCTTGTTTAGTCAAAATAAGATCTGTTTTCTAGTTAAGATGGATTTGGTCTCAGGATCGACCAAGAAGAGAAATTTGTTCAATTAACGCGCGATAAGTTAGCACTAATTAATATTCTAGTCCAGAGTTAGAAAAACAAAACCGCGCATTGTTACATTGCACGGTTTTATCTGTAATCACTTGGTGATTATAAGTTTGCGTCCAAGAACTCTTTAAGCTGAGTCTTAGACAAAGCACCAACTTTCGTTGCCGCTACGTTGCCGTCTTTGAATAACAGTAGCGTTGGAATACCGCGAATACCAAACTTAGGCGGCGTGCCTGCGTTATGGTCGATGTTTAGTTTACCGATAGTGAGTTTGCCTTCGTACTCTTCAGCGATTTCGTCCAGGATAGGAGCGATCATTTTACAAGGACCACACCATTCTGCCCAAAAATCTACGAGAACTGGGCCTGCAGCATTGATTACATCGTTTTCAAAACCGTCATCAGTTAGCTGCAAAATCTTATCACTCATCTTCCACTCCAATGTGTTTTTCGAAACTGGTTGGATGATAACCAGTAATTAGATGCCCTATTGGAATGTATTTACTTTCGTATTGCAAGCTTTAGCTGATATTCTATAGCCATGAAAAAGACGCATATCACAGAGCAAAAGTTCGCCGATTTGGGTTTACAGCCCCAAGTTACTGAAGGATTGGAAAAAAAAGGGTTCGAATATTGTACCCCTATCCAAGCCTTGGCGTTGCCGGTACTGCTCACCGGCCAAGACATCGCAGGCCAGGCCCAAACGGGCACTGGTAAAACGCTTGCGTTTTTAACTGCAACCTTCAACCACCTACTTACGACACCTGAGCACGAAGGCCGTCAACCAACGCAACCGCGCGCAATTATTATGGCGCCAACGCGTGAGCTAGCGATTCAGATCTTCAACGATGCTGAACCGCTGATTGCAAGCACAGGTCTAAAAGCAGCATTAGCTTACGGTGGCGAAAGCTACGATAAGCAACTTGCGAAGCTACAAGATGGCGTAGACATTCTTATCGGCACGACTGGCCGTATCATCGATTTCTACAAACAGCGCGTTTTCAACCTAAACAACATTCAAGCAGTTGTGTTAGATGAAGCCGACCGCATGTTCGATCTTGGCTTTATTAAAGACATTCGTTTCTTGTTCCGTCGTATGCCTGAGCCAAAAGAGCGTTTGAACATGTTGTTCTCTGCGACTTTGTCTTACCGCGTGCAAGAGTTGGCTTTCGAGCATATGCACAATCCTGAGCATGTTGTGGTTGAGCCAGCACAAAAAACCGGTCACCGTATCCAAGAAGAGCTGTTCTACCCATCTAATGAAGACAAGATGGCTCTACTTCAAACTCTGATTGAAGAAGAGTGGCCAGATCGCGCAATCGTGTTTGCGAACACCAAACATAAATGTGAGTCAGTTTGGGGCCACTTGGCGGCAGATGGTCACCGCGTTGGCCTATTAACAGGTGATGTTCCACAGAAGAAACGTGAAAAGATTCTTGAGCAATTCACTAAAGGCGATGTCGACATTCTTGTTGCGACTGACGTTGCAGCCCGTGGTCTACACATTCCTCAAGTAACGCACGTATTCAACTATGACTTGCCTGACGACTGTGAAGATTACGTACACCGCATTGGTCGTACGGGTCGTGCGGGCGCGAGCGGTCATTCAATCAGCTTTGCGTGTGAAGAATACGCAATCAACTTGCCTGCGATTGAAGAATACATCGAACACACCATTCCTGTGTCGGAATACGATGCATCAGCTCTGATTCAAGATCTGCCAGCGCCAATCCGCATGCGTGCGCCGCGCGTTCAGCAACGCCGCACCAACACCGGTGGTACTCGCTCTGGTAACCGTAAGCCTCAAGGACGCCGTCCTCGTCAGCCACGTCAATCAGCGCCGAAACAATCATAAAAGGAAACTGACGTCGTTTATGAGTCAAGCAGGATCATCACCGCTATACGCAGCCATCGACCTCGGGTCGAACAGTTTTCACATGCTCGTTGTGCGTCACATCGATGGCAGCGTTCAAACAATGGCTAAAATTAAGCGCAAAGTTCGTCTAGCGGCGGGCTTAGATGAACATAATTCTCTTAGTATGGAAGCTATGCAGCGAGGATGGGACTGCTTAAGTCTATTTGCGGAACGCTTGCAGGATATTCCTACACAAAACATTCGCATTGTCGGCACAGCGACTTTACGTACTGCCACCAATGTGGATGTATTTCTAGAGAAAGCGAACCAGATTCTGGGGCAGCCAATCGAAGTCATCTCTGGTGAAGAAGAAGCAGCCACTATCTATAAAGGTGTTGCCCACACGTCAGGTGGTAGTGGTCGTCGCCTTGTGGTTGATATTGGTGGCGCGAGCACTGAGCTGATTATTGGCGAAGGTTTTGAAGCGAAAGCCCTCACCAGCCTAAAAATGGGCTGCGTGACATGGTTGGAGAACTTCTTTAAAGATCGCCAACTGAATGCCCGTAACTTCGAAGCTGCGATTGAAGGCGCAAAGCAAACCATCAAGCCAATCTTAGAACAGTACACCGATCTTGGTTGGGATGTGTGCGTAGGTGCATCTGGTACCGTTCAGGCGCTACAAGAAATCATGCTGGCGCAGGGTATGGACGAAGTAATTACTCACTCCAAGCTTAAGCGTTTACAAAAGCAAGCCATGCTAGCCGATCATTTGGAAGAGCTCGACATCGAAGGTTTAACGCTTGAGCGTGCCTTGGTCTTCCCTAGCGGCCTGTCTATTCTTATCGCGATTTTCGAGTTACTTGAAATCGATGCGATGACACTCGCGGGCGGCGCACTGCGTGAAGGCTTGGTTTATGAAATGGTCGACGAGCTGCGTCAAAATGACATTCGTGCTCGCACCATTTGTAGCGTGCAAAGCCGTTATCAGCTTGATTGCCAATATGGTGAACAAGTGGCAACGCTGGCAGGTAAGCTTTTAGAGCAAGCCGGTGGCGATGAGTGGATTGCTGAGCCTCAAGGTATAGTTCTGCTCGAAACCACAGCAAAATTGCACGAAATTGGCCTAACCATCGACTTTAAAAAAGGCGGTGAACATAGTGCTTACTTACTGCAAAACCTCGATTTGCCAGGCTATACACGTGCGCAGAAGTTCTTTATTGGTGAAATTGCGCGCCGTTACCGCGAGCAGCTAAGCTCACTACCAGAGCAACATGCTATATCTGGAACAAGTGCCAAACGCGTGCTGCGCTTGCTGCGTCTTGCAGTTCTACTGACCCACCGCCGCAACCCAAGCTTAGAACCACAAGTCGAGCTATTGGCTGAAGGTGATAAACTGACGTTGAGCATTGATGCGAAATGGCTAGAAGCTAACCCGCTTACGGCTGCTGAGTTAGAAATAGAATCGAACCGTCAAACAGACATTGGTTGGCCATTAACGATTACCGCTTGCTAATGATTGTTATCGAGTAAAAAGGCTCCTTATGGAGCCTTTTTGTTATTTGGCATTCTAATGCACAGTGCTTGGAGCTTTAGAACACCCATGATCTTATTGCTCCTTGTGCTGTACAACGAGACTTGTACCCGTCCTTCAAATACAAAAAAGCCGCTGGATTCAGCGGCTTTTTGTTATTCACATTCAATCAGCGAGATTACGCCGCCGTACTCACTTTGAAGTCTGGGTTTACTGCGGTTAGCTTCTTAATCAGATAATTCAGTAATACACCGTACATTGGGACAAACAAGCCAAGGCTGATCACCAACTTGAAGCCGTAATCCACCAGCGCGATTTCCGTCCAATGCTCAGCCATAAATGGATCTGGACTTTGGTAGAATGCAATCGCAAAGAACGCGATGGTATCTAGCGCATTACCAAAGAGTGTCGAACACGTTGGAGCTACCCACCACTGCTTCATTTGGCGTAGACGGTTGAACACATGCACATCCATGATCTGACCAAGTAAGTAAGCCATGAAACTCGCAATCGCAATACGTGCGACAAACAGGTTAAATTCCCCTAGATGGCTAAATCCTTGGAACTGACCTTCAAAGAACACAACCGACAGGAAGTAAGACACCGCTAACGCAGGCAACATCACTAAGAAGATGATCTTACGCGCTAACTGAGCACCAAAAATACGAACAGTTAAGTCTGTCGCTAGGAAGATAAATGGGAAGGTAAATGCGCCCCAAGTGGTGTGCAGACCGAAGATAGTAAACGGTAGCTGAACCAGATAATTGCTGGATGCAATAATGACTAGATGGAATAAAACCAGATAGATAAGGGCGTTGCGCTGCTGCGCAGGGGTAAAGTTACTCATGCGATACCTTTTTAGTTTGGTTTGGGGGCGAGGGAACCCAAATCGAGCATTTTCATTAACGAAAACGACTCTTACCAACAATGTAAAATGAAAATTCAAATCGGCTTCACTCATTCCAAGCGAAGCGGTGGGCGATTATACATTAACCAATTGCGCTCGCAAGCGGTGCTTTTTGCGCAAACGTTTATCCGATAATTTCACCTTTACACCAAAGAATTGGGCGAAAAACGAAAAAGGGTGTTTCATGTGAAACACCCTATAAGAAAATGATTTAAAGAGTTGATAAGTTGAGTTTAGAAGCCGCGTTGAAATAATCCAGCAAGATAATCGAGCTCTTCCCTGCTCTCTTCAATGTTCAGCGCTTCAAACCAAATCGCTTCACTGTAATGCTCCGCTTTCATAAATAAGCGGCAACCTTCAAAATCGATCAGCCAAGAGTGGATATCCGCATCCCACTGTTTTTCGATTACCGTCGCAGAGAGTAACCCCACCAAACGCTCACCTAACGCCGGAAAGGTGTCTAAATCAAAACTTGGGGCTGCAATCAGCAAACGACCTTCTTCGGCAATGTATTCTGTTAGGCCAAATTCCTTCTGCATTTTAGTTCCTTATCCGTGGTGAGTGATGTGTTCTTGAATCAGATCCAAGAATGGATCGGCATATTTTTCTAATTTACGTTGACCTACCCCGCTCACCGCCAGCATTTCGCCATACGACGTTGGCAGAATCTCCGCCATATCAATCAAGGTCGCATCACTAAATACAACGTATGGTGGTAAGCCATCTTCATCGGCAATCGACTTACGCAGCTTGCGTAATTTCGCAAACAGCTTCTTATCGTAGTTTTTGCTGGTCAGTTTGTCCGACTTCGCAGCGCGTGCTGCGGTATCCAAACGAGGAACCGCGAGTTCGAGCGAAACATCCCCGCGCAATAATGGTCGAGCTTCCTCGGTCAATTGCAACGTCGAGTTTCGGGTGATGTTTTGAAACAGCAGCCCTTTGTGGATTAACTGGCGGAAGATACTCACCCAGTAATCATGGCTGTGATCGCGGCCAATGCCGTATGTAGAGATCTTATCGTGGCCATGTTCACGCACGCGGATATTTTGCATACCACGCAGCACCTCAACCACATACGTCATACCAAAGCTTTGGTTAACACGGTAAACACACGACAACGCTTTTCGCGCTTCTTCTGTCGCATCAAAATGTTTGGGTGGATCGAGGCAGATATCGCAGTTACCACAAGGCTTCTCGCGGTATTCACCAAAGTAGTTGAGCAGAACCTGACGACGACAGGTTTGCGCTTCTGCAAAGGCACTCATCGCATTAAGTTTATGGCTTTCTACTTGCTTTTGCGGTCCATCGTCTTTTTCATCCAGCATGCGGCGTAGCCAACTGATGTCTGCGGGGTCGTACAACATCATCGCTTCAGCAGGTAAACCATCTCGCCCTGCTCGTCCCGTTTCTTGGTAGTAGGATTCAATATTGCGCGGAATATCAAAGTGCACAACAAAACGGACGTTCGGCTTGTTGATGCCCATACCAAAGGCAACCGTCGCGACCACGATTTGAATGTCATCACGCTGAAACGCCTCTTGAACGTAAGCACGCTCATCAGCGTCCATCCCTGCATGATAGCCCGCCGCACGGATGTGGTTGTTGCACAACTTCTCCGTCACCATTTCGACTTTCTTACGGCTACCACAGTAAATGATGCCGCAATTGCCCTTTTGGGTGTCGAGATAACGAATGATCTGAGAAATCGGCTTATGCTTCTCGACCAGGTTGTAGCGAATATTCGGACGGTCAAAACTGCCTAAGTGGACATGAGGTTCATGCAAACGTAAGCGTTCAAGAATGTCGCGACGTGTAGCGTCATCCGCAGTGGCGGTGAGCGCCATAAATGGCACATGCGAAAAATGCTGCTTTAACTGACCCAGCGCGGCGTATTCGGGACGGAAATCGTGTCCCCACTGCGAGATACAGTGCGCTTCATCCACCGCAATCATCGCCAAAGGCAGATTTTCGAGTCGCTCGATGAAGTCACGCATCAACACGCGTTCTGGTGAGACGTAAACCAATTTGAGTTGACCGCTGTGCATGCGGTTATACACACTCAGCAGCTCTTCACGACTCATGGTGGAGTTCACACACTCTGCCGCAACGCCGTTAGCCTTGAGCTGATCGACCTGGTCTTTCATCAAAGAAATCAGCGGCGAAATCACCAAGGTGATGCCACTACGAACCAGCGCAGGTATCTGATAGCAAAGAGATTTGCCACCACCTGTCGGCATGATCACCAGACTGTCTTTGCCCTTGACCGCCGATTCGATGACCTCTTGCTGGCCATCACGAAACGTTTGATAACCGAAAACTTCCTCCAACACACGTTGAGGCGTTACAGGTGAGTCTGATTGTTCGGCTAACAAAGTTGAGGTCATGAAAAATCTCAGATTGGGTGATGTAGAAATGCTTTTGCATGCCACCAGCACACAAAGTGAGGGCACATTGTAATGGGGTTTCATGGCGAATAAAACCGCAAATTGTTAGGTGTTTCACACCACGGCTCGTATACTGATTTTCTGCTCTATAAACACACAATTAGGTGACACTTCATGACACCAGAAGAACAACAGCGCGCGCGGCAAGGTGTCCTGCTTGCGGTTGGCGCGTACACGATGTGGGGCATTGCGCCCATGTACTTTAAATCGATAGCACAAGTGTCTCCTCTCGAGATCCTAAGCCACCGAGTGATTTGGTCTTTCTTTTTGCTTGCCGCACTTCTTCATTTTGGCCGTCACTGGCGCTCGGTTTATCACATCGCCACAGATAAAAAGAAAATCGCGTATTTGCTTTCCAGTTCGGTATTGATTGGTGGCAACTGGCTGATCTTCATTTGGGCGGTTAACTCCAATCACATGCTGGATGCCAGCTTAGGTTATTACATCAACCCGCTGATCAACGTGCTGCTCGGCATGGTGTTCTTGGGCGAACGACTACGTAAGCTGCAATGGTTTGCTGTGGTATTGGCAGGATGCGGCGTTTTGGTACAGTTGATCGTCTTTGGTTCGGTGCCGATTGTAGCGATGGCGCTGGCGATGAGCTTCGGTTTTTACGGTTTGCTGCGTAAGAAAGTCGCGGTGGATGCTCAAACGGGTTTGTTTGTCGAAACTCTGATCTTATTACCTGCCGCCGCCGTTTATCTTCTGTTTATTGCCAGTTCGCCAACAGCAAACATGGTTGAAAACCCATGGCAGCTCAATACGTTGTTGATTGCAGCCGGTGTGGTGACGACCTTGCCATTGCTGTGCTTCACTGGTGCCGCGACTCGCCTCAAATTATCAACGCTCGGCTTTTTCCAGTACATCGGCCCTAGCCTGATGTTCTTGCTTGCAGTGTTAATTTACGGCGAGACCTTCACGATGGATAAAGCGATTACGTTCGCCTTTATTTGGGGAGCCCTTGTGGTATTTAGCTTCGATGGACTGCGCAACAATCGCCGTTCACGCCGAGCCATTCAGCCACAGTGATCGTTTTTTACAAGACAAGTTAACAATTGATGGATAAGCTTGGTCATTATGTGACCAAGCTTTTTTTGTATGTAATGGAACAGATTCAATACTACGCGACCGACCATGACCAACTGAGTCTGATCGAGGCGAAATACCACAAGTTTGCCTTTCAACGGCACTATCATTTGGATTTTCACCTCGGCTTGATCACGCATGGTGAGCAGAAGTTTCATTATCAAGGCTCTCATCACCAAGTCGGTCATGGGCAAATCGTTATTATGCCGCCCGATGAACTGCACGACGGCCAATCTAAGCTTGCCAGTGGCTATCAAGTGAATGTTTTTTCGATCGAACCACACTTACTTAGCGATCTGGCCGATCTTAAACAAAACGGTCAAATTATCCGCTTTAATGAGTTGATCATCTCCGATCCACAGATATTTTCACAACTTAGTAACTTGCACGGACTATTGAGGCGCGAAAATCTCAGTCAATTGACCAAAGATTGTCTTCCTTTTGAGGGATTTAACCAACTTTTTGATCGCTACGGATCGCTGGCAAGGCAAAAAGTCATTCCATTAGGTAAGCAATCTCTCAACACCTTAAAAGATTACTTAATGGCGAACCTCGACCAATCGGTACGGCTGGAGTCTCTTTCTGAGCTTTGCCAGCTAAGCCCAACTCAATTTCAACGCCATTTCAAAGCGCAAACCGGCATGACACCGTATGCGTGGTTTGCCCGTTTACGACTCGAGCAAGGGATGAAGCTGCTACAAGCAGGACAATGCGGTACTGAAGTCGCGCATCAAATTGGTTTTTACGATCAGGCGCATTTCAGCAAAGCCTTTAAGCAGACTTATGGCGTCTCTCCGTCTCAAGTCTCTCGATAGCAGCACGCTCATCTTAGGCTGTCAGTTTTTTACAAGCGCATGCCACAACAAGCCTCCACAATAGCTGCATTGGTAATCTTTGAGATGTGTTATGAATGAATCCACTATCCTGCTGACATTGGCCAGCATTCACCTTATTGCCTTAATGAGCCCAGGCCCAGACTTCGCATTAGTGGTGCAAAATGCCACGCGTCATGGTCGCCAGACGGGCTTATACATCGCTCTTGGCTTATCCGTTGGTATTTTGCTGCACTCGTTGTTCAGCCTGACAGGTGTGAGCTACCTTGTGCATCAACATCCTTTGCTGTATTCGGTATTACAACTGCTAGGTGGCAGTTACCTGCTTTACCTCGGTGTTGGGGCCCTGCGCGGCGTGATCGCTACGATCAAAAAACCAAAAACGGATCAACAAAATAAAACAAACAGCTTCGTGATCAGCAACAAGCGTCAGGCTTTTGCCAAAGGTTTTGCAACCAACATTCTCAACCCCAAAGCACTGGTTTTCTTCATCAGCTTGATGTCGAGCTTAGTGCCAGCCGGAATGTCGGTCTCAGGCAAAAGCATCGCGTTAGTTATCCTGTTCAGCTTGTCTCTGGTTTGGTTTTCTAGCTTGGCGTGGATGCTCTCAACGCAACGTTTACAACGTCGATTACAACAAGCAGGCATCTACATCGATGGCATCTGTGGTGTGGTGTTTACCCTCGTTGGCGGCAGTATCTTGGTGCAAACCATTAGCACATTAATCGGTTAACTCTCTGATTTAAAAGCGTCGCACACCCGACATTTATTAAAACGCTGACTCGACGATCTTCTCCATGGCTGCCAAGCTGAACAATCAAACTGGCAACATGGAGAGTCATCATGCAATGGACGTTCAACCAACTCGTGTCTACGGGTCTTTTTCTTAGCGCCTCTATCACCCACACCGCGTTTGCAAACCAAGCCACCGATGCGATTGCCCCAGAGCAAAGTACTGGGCTTGAGCACAAACAACTGGTCAAAGCCAAAGACTATATGGTGACAGCAGCGAACCCAATTGCTACCCAAGCAGGTGCTGATATACTGGAGCAAGGCGGCAATGCCATTGATGCTATGGTGGCGGTACAACTGATGCTTGGCTTAGTCGAACCACAATCTTCCGGCATTGGTGGCGGCGCATTTTTGGTGTATTGGGATGGCGAACAACAAAAGCTCACCACTTATGATGGTCGAGAAACTGCGCCCCTCGCCGCAACCCCAACACTGTTTTTGGACGACCAAGGCCAGCCGCTGCAATTCTATGATGCCGTTGTAGGCGGACGATCTGTCGCGACGCCGGGCACCGTCAAACTGTTGTGGGATACCCACCAAAAATACGGCAAGCTGGAATGGAAAAAGATCATTCAGCCAGTGATCAACTTGGCTGAGGAAGGTTTTGCCGTCAGCCCTCGTCTCGCCAGTTTGATTGCCAACGACGCCGAGCGTTTATCACGTTTTCCGACCACAAAAGCGTATTTCTTTAACGCCGATGGCTCACCAAAAGCCGAAGGCACACGATTAAAGAATCCAGAATACGCGCAAACCTTGCAAGCCATCGCCAAGCAAGGTGCTCAAGCCTTCTATCAAGGTGATATTGCCAAAGACATTATCGCAACCGTGCAAACCGCAGTGAATAACCCGGGCGTGTTGGCACAACAAGATTTTGATACTTACCGCATCAAACAGAGAGAGCCCGTTTGTGCGGCTTATCAAAGCTACGACATCTGCGGCATGGGGCCACCAAGCTCAGGCGCGCTAACTGTCGGACAGATCTTGGCTATCACCGAGCAATACGATCTCAAAGGCTGGGGACCAGACAGCGCCAAATCTTGGCAGGTCATTGCGGACGCATCTGGTCTCGCGTTTGCTGATCGCGGTAAGTACATGGCCGATCAAGACTATGTACCCATGCCAACCGAAGGTTTGTTGGACAAAGACTATCTCAAACAACGTGCCGAGCTTATTCAGGTCGGCAAAGCACTGACGAAAGTGGAAGCCGGTAACCCACCGTGGTCACATGCAATGAATCTCAGTATGGATGAATCGATAGAACTGCCTTCCACCAGCCATTTCAACATCGTCGACAAGCAAGGCAATGTGGTTTCAATGACCACCACCATCGAGAACGCTTTTGGCTCGCGCTTAATGGTTCGCGGCTTCCTGCTCAATAACGAGCTAACAGACTTTTCTTTCCGCACTCATCAAGATGGCGCGCCAATCGCCAACCGATTAGAACCTGGCAAACGTCCTCGCTCCTCCATGGCTCCGACCATCATCATGAAAGATGATCAACCATACATGGCAATTGGTTCACCGGGCGGCAGTCGCATTATCGGCTATGTGGCACAAGCCATCATTGCTCATACTCAATGGGACATGGACATTCAGCAAGCGATCAACCAACCAAGAGTGTTAAACCGTTTTGGTACTGTCGACCTCGAACAAGATAGCGCAGCCACTCAGTTGCAACCGGCGCTCGAAAAGATGGGCTTTAAGACCGAAATTCGCGATTTGAATTCCGGTTTACACGCCATTCGCATCACTGAAAATGGCTTAGAAGGTGCTGCCGATCCGCGTCGAGAAGGTGCAGCCATCGGAAAATAGTAGCCTTTCGCTCGGCCCTTTGTGCGAGATCTCTCACAAAGGGTTGAGTAAAACTCTCTTTTTTAGCAGTAAAAGCACCCCAAACAACCCGTAAGCCATTGAATAATATAAATACGTGCAGTTTTTAAACGTTTGCGAAATAAAAAAATGTGAACTTGCACCGTTGTTGGATAGCGCCAAAAACGTAATATTAAACCTGTCGGAAGGATGCTGACACGGAACAGGAAACACCACGGATTTGGTGAACTTCAGGAAGAAGAAACGGTTATTCAGGATGAATAGTCGGGCATGGAATGCAAAACTGGACATTGAACGGAATCAATAGCGGCTAGGATGGTTGCTACTAAGGACGGGAAATGGACACCTCTGGACGAGGCAAGGACTGAACATCAGGATGATGTCATGGACACCGCTCAGGGAACAAGTGATGAGAGCTAACGAGGATAGTTAGCAGACCAGGATAAGGTCATCAAGGACACCGCTAGGAAGGCGACGAAAGGATTAAGCTGAAGGAATACAGCACGCTATCAAGGATTCGATGCAAGGAGCACTTTTTAGTAGCTGGATTGCTGCGAGTAAGACTATAACCCCGATGGGCGCAAGCCCTCGGGGTTTTTCTTTTTCTGCCATTTCCGCCCGACCTGCCAAGCACAGTTGTCCCCATCTCAAGCTCAAGCTCAAGCTCAAATAAGGTACTTTGTAGGCTCCAGATACAACAAGAGCCGCCAAAGCAGCCCTTGAGTTAGTTTGCGAACAATGCAAGCTAGCTTTCGATAAAAACCTTACAGTTTCTCTAGTCTAGCGTAAGCAGTCACTAACCATTTAATGCCTTCACCATTGAACGCAATTTGAACGCGACTCTGTGGACCGCTGCCTTCAAAGTTAATGATGGTGCCTTCGCCAAACTTTGGATGCATTACGCGTGAACCAAGTGAAAAGCCCGTCTCGTTGAAGTTCTCTTTCACCGCAGTTTGGCTAAAGCGACCACTGCTTGCAGGTCGGCTGACTTGCGCTTTCATCCGCACTTCATCCAAGCACGTTTCCGGCAACTCACGAATAAAACGCGATGGCTTATGGTACTTATCTTGACCATACAAACGGCGCATTTCCGCGTAAGTGATGTAGAGTTTTTGCATCGCGCGCGTCATACCGACGTAGCACAGGCGGCGCTCTTCCTCTAAACGCCCTGCCTCTTCCGCCGACATCTGGCTTGGGAACATGCCTTCTTCAACGCCCACCATAAACACCAATGGGAATTCCAAGCCTTTTGCACTGTGCAGTGTCATCAATTGAACTGCATCTTCAAATTCGTCGGCTTGCCCTTCACCCGCTTCTAGCGCCGCATGAGTCAAGAACGCAGTCAGCAGCGACATCTCTTCCGCTTCTTCTGGCTTCTCGAATTGGCGAGTTGCGGTCACCAATTCCTCCAAGTTCTCAATACGAGCCTTAGATTTTTCGCCCTTCTCTTGCTCATACATGGCAAACAAGCCAGAGTACTTGATCACATGGTCTGTTTGCTCGTACAACGGCATCTCTAACGTGTCGTCTTCGAGTGCGGTAATAAGTTCGATAAAGCGACCTAATGCCCCAGCCGCTCGACCCGCGAGCACTTGTTCATCCAACATCGCAACGCTGGCTTCCCACATCGTGCAACCACGATCACGCGCCGCACGGCGAATGGTTTCTAGTGTCTTGTCACCTAAACCACGAGTTGGCGTATTCACCACACGTTCAAATGCAGCATCGTCATTACGGTTGGCCATCAAACGCATGTAGGCCAGTGCGTCTTTGATTTCCTGACGCTCGAAGAATCGCATACCACCATAAATACGGTATGGTAGACCAGCTTGAATCAACGCTTCTTCCAGTACACGAGACTGGGCGTTGTTGCGGTACAACATCGCTGCATCATTCAATGCTCCGCCTTTGTCTTGCCACTCTTTGATTTTGTTAACCGCAAAACGGGCTTCGTCCAACTCATTGTAAGCACTGTAAACCGAAATCGGCTCACCAACGACGCCGTCAGTCCACAGCTCTTTACCCATACGCTCAGTGTTATTGGCGATCAAGGTATTGGAAGCTTCCAAAATGGTCTTGGTGGAACGGTAATTCTGCTCTAGGCGAATGGTGGTTACACTTGGGAATTCACGGGTGAATTTCTCAATGTTTTCGACTTTTGCTCCGCGCCAACCGTAAATCGATTGGTCATCGTCACCCACGATCATCACATGACACTCAGGCCCCGCCATCATGCGTAGCCAAGCGTATTGGATATTGTTGGTGTCTTGGAACTCGTCAACCAAAATGTGTTTAAAACGCGCCTGGTAGTGCTCGCGGACAAACTTGTTATCGCGCAGTAGCTCATGAGCGCGAAGCAGAATTTCTGCGAAGTCGACCAAACCTGCACGGTCACACGCTTCTTGATAAGCGGTGTATAGCTGCAAGTAGGTTTTGGTCACGGGATCGTGGTAAGCATCGATATGTACTGGGCGCAGACCTTCGTCTTTTTTGCCGTTAATCCACCAAGCCACTTGGCGTGCAGGCCACTGCTTTTCATCCAGATTTTGTGCTTTGATCAGACGCTTCAGTAAACGTTGTTGATCGTCGCTGTCGATGATTTGAAAATCTTCCGGTAGCTTGGCATCAAGATAGTGCGCACGCAAAATGCGGTGACAAATACCGTGAAAGGTACCATTCCACATGCCTGACGCACTGCCCATCATCAACTCTTCAATACGGCCACGCATCTCCGCTGCCGCTTTGTTGGTAAAGGTTACCGACATGATTGAGAACGGAGACGCTTGTTCTACCGACATCAACCAAGCGATACGGTGAACAAGAACGCGAGTCTTACCACTCCCTGCACCAGCAAGGACGAGCAAGTTTTCTAGAGGTGCTGCAACGGCTTCACGCTGTTTGTCGTTCAAACCGTCGAGTAATAGAGATGGATCCATCATGATGAGCTACTGGTTATTTATACATAAAAATAGATTATAACCTAAACAACTAGGGTGTGTTGAGACAAAACTAGATAAAAAGTTCGACGATTTTTTACTCATCCATTCAATCAGTTATGTAAATCAAACCATCAAAAAGCATTCTCCAAAACAATTTCCCTGAAAGTTTTTCACTCACCTTCCTATCTCTTAAGTTAAGCAAGCGGACAAAAACTGTGCATCTCAATCGCTCGTCTGCTTGCCCATCTCAACGTAAAGGAAATCATTCAGAGGAAATTATTATGAAAAAATCGAATCTTGCTGTTACTGCTGCGGTTACTGGCCTACTAGCCCTTGGTGGCACTCTACTAACAGCAACACCAGCTGTCGCGGCAGAAAAAGAAAAGTGCTACGGCGTGGCAAAAGCGGGGAAAAATGACTGTGCGACGAAGAACAGCTCTTGCGCCGGCACGTCAAAACAAGACCACCAGAAAGACGCATTTGTGGTGGTTCCAAAAGGTCTTTGCGACAAATTGGCCGGCGGCAGCACCAGCGCATCTTAATTTCTCCGTTAATTGCTGTGGGCGTGTGATGGCTCAACTCACACCCCACAACCTCTTCTCATCCAGTTCGAAAAGGAGTTTCACGTGAAACACTACGATTTTCACCCTCTTGTTGGCGTTGGTTTACGGACTCCTCATTTGGACTTTTTTCAGCAACAACGCCCAGAACTGTCTTGGTTAGAAATTCACAGCGAGAACTACTTTCAACCCAATGCAGCCGAACGAAAATATCTACACACTTTGCGAGAGCAATACCAGATCAGCTGCCACGGAATTGGTTTGTCGTTAGGCTCTGTTGAACGCGTTAGCCAAGTACACCTAGCTCAACTGAAAGCGTTGATTGATGCCATTGACCCGATGTTTGTCTCTGACCATTTGAGCTGGAGTGAAAATGGTGGGCACTATTTTAACGACTTGCTTCCCCTACCATACACCGAAGAAGCACTGAACGTTTTTACTCGCAATGTGCTTGAAGTTCAGGATTATCTGCAACGCGAAATCTTAATTGAGAACCCATCGAGCTATGTGAAGTTTCAACACTCGACGATCAGCGAGTGGGAGTTTCTCGCTGAGGTTCAGCAGCGCACAAGTTGCCGGTTACTGCTCGATCTGAATAACGTACACGTATCAGCCTTCAATCACGGCTTTGATTGCAATACCTATCTGTCCGCCATTCCGGCAGACAAAGTGGATGAAATTCATTTGGCGGGTTTCACCATCAAGCAACTCGATAAAGGCGAAATTTGGATTGATACTCACAGCCGTCCAGTTAGCACGGAAGTCTGGAAGTTATATCAACATTGGATTGAACAGTATGGTCCGCGCCATACCTTAATTGAATGGGACTTAGATATCCCAGCACCAGAAGTGTTATTGGCAGAAGCGGAAAAGGCCTCGCTCCTTCTCTCCCAAATTACCACCCCGCTTAGCGCTACGAGGAAAGCCTCATGAAGCTAGCCACCTTACAAGACCAGTTTGCGAAAGCGCTTCACTATCAGGCATTGGGCGATGACTGTAATATTGCAAGCGGTCAGTTTACCGCTGACGAGCGCATGCAGATATATCGCAACAACTTTATCATCAGCTTGAGCGAAGTCCTCTCTGCTACTTATCCGATGGTTGAAGCGTTACTAGGGGAAACGTGCTTTGCCCAAATAGCACGCCAACATGTTTTAACGCACCCACTCCAAGAAGGCAGTGTTATTCACTACGGAAAAGACTTCCATCACACTGTGATGTTGTTTGGTCAGATCATGGCTCAAGCGCCATACAGCCCAGAAGTCGCACTCTTTGAATGGAACATCGACCTTGCTCGCCAAGCTCGTTATGAGCATCAAGCAGACACAGCCGTGCAACCGCTGACTGAATTACCACACGTACCAGAGTCGCAACATTCTCATTTAGTTTTCCACCTTCGTCCTGGGTGTAAGTGCTTTGATGCTCATTACGCGGTGTTTGATTTATTCGCAGCTGTTCGTACTCAGCAATTCGATCAGCTCAACATCAACCAATTACAACAAGGGGTGATCCGTATCGATCCCAATGGTGAAGCGCAGTGTTTCGCGCTGGATGACGAAGCCTATCAATTGCTTGCCAGCTTGGAACAAAAGCAATGTTTGAGCGATATCCCTGAGCCGTTGCTCGCTCATCTTAATCACATCATGACGCTTGACCTGATTGAAGGTTTTACGCTGCAAACCGCGTAAGGAGGATACGATGACAGATTCTGTTAAAAGCCTGATTAGCCGCTACGACGAATACACCAACAGCTTACAAACTCACGCAATGCCGTTGTTGCTGCTGTTTTGCCGTTTATGGGTCGCTTGGGTGTTTTTTAATTCTGGCCTTATCAAAATTGCCTCATGGGATAGCACCTTGTACTTATTCGAATTTGAGTATCAAGTTCCGTTGCTACCTTGGGAACTTGCCGCCTATTCAGGCACATTCGCAGAGTTAGTTCTTCCGGTCTTTTTAGCGCTTGGATTATTTACTCGCCCTATGGCTGCCATGTTGTTTGTATTCAACATTATCGCTGTCCTGTCCTACCCACTACTTTGGGAGAAAGGTTTCCATGACCACCAACTCTGGGGGTTAATGATTTTGATTGTGACGCTGTGGGGAGCCGGTCCGTTTTCGCTCGACCGATTGCTAAAAGACAAATTCGTCAGATAGAAAAACCCCCGCGATTGCGGGGATTTCTTTTATTGCTTGTTTAGATAAGCCAGCAGTTCATCCGCTGAGATACCTTGTTGTGCGAGGTCTTTTGCTAATAGCTCAACTTGCTCGCCCTTGCGTGACTCAATCACTTGTTGAAATTGGTACACAATGTCACGCAAGATTGGTAGAGGTACTTGTTTTGCCGCACTACGAATGCGCTCGGAGCTTTGATTGCCCAGCTCATTAAGCAACTTACCAAACATCACCTTTTCTGGTGATTCTTCCATTTGCTCTAAAATACGAGCCATTTCATACGTGGTTAACGACATTACTTTTTGAATTCCATTATGGTGTCAGGAAAAGTGTGAACGACAAATATACACGCGTTACATACATTGGAAAATACTAAATTACACTGATTTACGCATTAGCGAAGCGAGCGTGCCAGCTCTTACCAGCCTTTGAAAATAGAATCACCAATGCTGGTAGCAATACCCACATATGAATAGCAATCAATGTTTGTGGATCAAACGGCAAACGCTGTAAGGTACCCACTAACAAACCAGAACCGCTCATTTGGAACAAACCAAGTAGCGCCGCGGCTGTGCCCGCTTTATCACCGAATGGTTCCAACGCCTTGCCCGCGGCGCCGCCAAGAATCAAAGCAAAACCAACGGACGACATAAAGATTGGCAGCATGAACGACAGCGCCGTGTTTTGGCCATTCATCACCAGCATCACCACACCAGCCAGAGCCAACGTCGAGATACCAACCACAAGCGTGTTGTGTGTGCCAAAACGTTCCATGAACTTCGGTGCCAACATACAACCAGCGATGTTGATAACCGCGTTAATGCCAAACCAGAATGTGAACTCATTCATTGAAAGGCCCATGCCTGTCATCAATACCGACGGTGCTGACGTCACGTAAGCTAAGATAACTGCCATGGCCATCAAACATAGTGACGCGTGGAAAATGAAAGATGGCGTGCTCAGTACCGACCAGTAACGACTTACTTTGAATACCGCTTGTTTCTCGGTTGCAGGGTTGGTTTCCTTCATCATCAAGAACATCAACGTTCCTGAGACAACCGCAAAACCAGCCATAAAGCTGAAGTTTGCACGCCAATCGAATTGCTGTGTTAACCAGCTACCTAAGATTGGTGCCAGTGCCGGAATAAAGCAGATCGCACCATTAAGGTAGCTGATCATCTTGCCGCTTTTCTCTGGGCCGAAAATATCGCGAACTGTTGCAAAGGCTGCTACCGATGTCGCACACGCACCTAAGCCTTGTAGCAAACGAGACATCAACATCCACTCAATATTTTGAGCACTCCACGCCAATAAAGCGCTCATTGCGTAGATAGTGATGCCGCCCAATGCAACAGTTCGACGTCCGAGTTTATCTGCCAAGGGGCCAGCAAACAGTTGGCCAACACCCATAGCAAATAGGAACCATGTAATCGTGTCTTGTGCTAGCGCATTGTCTACCTGAAAAGTTGAAGCGATAAGAGGTAACGCAGGTAGATAGATATCAATCGCAAGCGGACTGAAAAGAACCAAAAGGGTCAACAACGCCATTTGTTTTTTACTATTAGAAATATGGCTAGACACACAACACTCCAAATTGAACAAGAACTTTGCAGAGAGCTTAATCATCTGATGATATGAATGGAAATGATGTATAATCATGACCATTATTCCCCAGAGGAAATTCACCGTGAACATAGAAAAGCTCGCTCGTCTCGACCTGAACTTACTGGTCTGTTTTAAAGTGCTAATTGAAGAGCTTAACGTGACTCGAGCAGCGCATCGACTGTGCCTTAGCCAATCCGCGGTGAGCAAATCATTAGCCAAACTTCGCATTCAATTTGATGATCCATTGTTTACGCGTAACTCACATGGATTAACGCCAACACCACGTGCATTGTTCCTCAAACCGAAACTGGATCTGTTGATTAACCAATTAGAAGTGCTGACCCAGCCAGAAGAGTTTTCGCCCCAAAGCAGTGAATACCGCTTTCAAATTGCAGCCGTGGAAAGTGTCTACCCATTAATCTTGCCGCATTTCTTACCAGCGATTTTTCAACAGGCACCCGGCGTCACCATCAGCACGCATCCTTGGTCAGATAACACCTTCAAAATGTTGCAGCGTGGTGAGTTGGATTTGGGATTAACTGGTAAAGACATCGACATCAATGACGCAAAGCTTACCCTGCTGCCACCGGATGATATTTGCGAACTCGAAATCTATCGCGACCATCAGATGTGCATCATTCGTAAAAACCACCCCGCACTAAAACAGAAGTGGAACCTCGAAGCGTATCTCGCACTTCGTCACGTACAAGTGCGATGTGATGGAAACGACCGTTGGTTGTTGGATTATCGTTTAGCAGACATTGGCGCAGAGCGCGATATTGCAGTCACTGTTCCAGATTTCAATAGTGCCGCCAGCTTGTGTTCTTACACCGACTTCATCTTTACCGCGCCGAGCCATTTTGTGCAACTGGCTGCCAAACAGCTCGACTTGGTGGTCTTGCCATTGCCGCTTGAATTCCCGCCCATGGCTTACACTCTGTTTTGGCACAGAGACAGAGAAAACGACCCAGCCTTGAATTGGCTGCGCACGATGATCACGCAAAAAACCGATCACCTTAGATAAAAATGTCGGACGCAATTTGCGCTTAGCGGTTAAAATGAGTAGCTTAACAGTCGATAGTCCTTTTTGGCTCATCTATGGCCTGTTGTACCCAGACTTAAACGTCATCTTGCTACGACGTTTAACTCAATCACTGCACGAAGCAGAAGGAAACAGCTCCCACACCTGAGCATGAAGGAGCGGTAATTTGAAGGAATAAAACAGATGCACAACGATACCCTAAACCGCGTGAACGCAATTCGCGAATGGCTTGCTCAACACAACATTGATGCCCTACTGATCCCTCACGAAGATGAATACCTGGGTGAATATGTCCCTGCGCACAATGAACGCCTCCATTGGCTAACCGGATTCACAGGCTCTGCAGGCGCAGCCGTGATCACACAAGACAAAGCCGCGATTTTTGTTGATGGTCGCTATACAGTGCAAGTGACCAAACAAGTTCCTAACGAGTTGTTTGAATATCGCCACCTAATTGAAGAACCGGCATTGGATTGGATTCAAGACAATCTAACCGCAAATGCGTCCGTGGCTATCGACCCCCGCATGCACAGTTCAGCTTGGCTAGATATGGCACAAGCAAAACTGGCCGGAAAACTTGAGCTAAACATTCTCTCCAGCAACCCAATTGATGAATTGTGGCATGACCGCCCTGCACCCGTGGTTTCTGACGTTCGCCTCATGCCAACAGAAGCCGTTGGTCAATCAAGCGAAAGTAAGCGTAAAGAGATCGCTCAACTGGTAGCAAAAGCCGGTGCAGACAGCGCTGTCATCACAGCGCTTGATTCTATTTGTTGGCTATTGAATGTACGTGGCTTAGATGTATCGCGTTTGCCAGTTTTACTGTCGCACGCGATTCTTCATGCCGACTCAAGTGTAGAGTACTTCCTAGATCCCGCTCGCTTACCTGCTGAATTTGCAGCGCATGTGGGTACTGGTGTGACGGTTCATCATCCAGAAGCACTTCAATCACGCCTTGAAGCCATGTCTGGTAAAAAGGTATTGCTCGACCCAGCAATCAGTAACGCATGGTTTAAGTTAGTTCTGCAAAATGCAGGCGCATCGGTTATTGCTGCAGCCGATCCATGTTTAATGCCAAAAGCCGCGAAAAACGAAGTTGAGATTGCGGGCATGAAAGCCTGTCATATCCGCGACGGTGTAGCGATGAGCAAATTCCTTTGCTGGCTAGATGCCGAAGTGGCTGCAGGCAATCTTCATGATGAAGCTACACTGGCTGATCGCCTAGAAGCATTCCGTAAAGAAGACCCAACGCTGATGGATCTGAGCTTTGATACCATTTCTGCGGCAGGCGGCAATGCTGCCATGTGTCACTACAATCATGAGAACCAACCTGAGCCAGGTAAGCTAGAGCTGAATACGCTTTACCTTGTTGATTCAGGCGGTCAGTACCTAGATGGCACAACCGACATTACACGCACCATCGCGATTGGTCAGCCATCAGCAGAAATGGTCAAGCAGTTCACTCTCGCGCTGAAAGGTCATATCGGTGTAGCACGTGCCCGCTTCCCGAAAGGCACTCGCGGTTACCAAATCGATACATTGGCTCGCCAACATCTCTGGGCGGAAGGTTATGACTACGACCACGGTACTGGCCACGGTGTAGGTCACTTCCTAAGTGTGCATGAAGGTCCGGCAAGCATCTCTAAGAAACAAATTGATGTGCCGCTAACTGAAGGCATGGTGCTATCAAATGAGCCTGGTTACTACCGTGCAGATACGTTCGGTATCCGAATCGAAAACCTAGAGCTCGTAGTTGAAACACCGACTAACGGTGACTTCCCTGTTCTATCATTCGAATCCTTGACGCGCTGTCCAATCGATAAACGTAATATCAATGTCGATATGCTGACTCGTCCAGAACTTGCTTGGTTGAACGACTACCATCAAAAAGTATGGGAACAAATCAGCCCGCTTGTTGAAGGCGAAGTAAAAGAATGGCTACGCGAAGCAACTCTGCCGTTGGCCCACTCTTAAACAAAAGTGCGAACATGTATTAAAGATAAAATAGAAAAGGCTCTCCACTTGGAGAGCCTTTGTTATGGGCTAAATTCGCAAATTCAGCCCATAATTCACATCCATGAAACTCAAAGCTAAGCGTTCATTCAATTACAATGTTTCACGTGAAACATGCCAATGACACAGTAAACGCCTCAGTTAACCTGAGTAAACTGAGTGCCAATCACGCCAGACCGGATCGAAACCTTTCGCTCTAATCATGTCTTCTACCGATGCCGCGCTACGCTCGTCACTGATTTCGAACTGTTCCAGTTCCACCTCTTCGGTCGCATAACCACCGGGTTGTGTTTTCGATGCCGCAGACATACTCGTAATGCCTAACGGTAATACATTGTCGCGAAACTGCGGTGATTCGCGCGTCGACAATGACAACTCCACTTCCGGATTAAACAGCCGATAGGCGCAAATCAATTGCACCAACTGCTTATCCGTCATGACAGACTTCGGTTGTAATCCCGACGCTGGTACATTACCGGCACAAGGGCGTAAACGAGGAAAAGAAATCGAATAACGCGATTGCCAATAAGTACGCTCAAGGTAATCCAGATGAGCAGCAGCAAAAAAGCAGTCGGTGCGCCACTCTTCCAAACCAATCAAAGCGCCAATACCGATTTTGTCGATCCCCGCTTTTGCCAATCTATCAGGCGTTTCAAGCCGGTATCGGAAATCCATTTTATTGCCACGCAAATGATGCTGAGCATATGTTTTGGGATGATAGGTTTCTTGATACACCATCACCGCATCAAGGCCCAATGTTTTGAGTTCGGCGTATTCGTCCTGATCCAACGGTTGGACTTCCATCGCTAAATAATTAAATCGCTGCTTGATGATTGGCACCATTTCGCGAAAGTATTTCATCCCAACTTTGGTCTCATGCTCACCCGTTACCAGTAACACGCTGTCGAACTTCATTCGCTTAATCGCATCAATCTCCGCCTCAACTTCGTCCCTATTCAGTGTTCTTCGCTTTATGCGGTTCTCCATAGAGAAGCCACAATAGGTACAAGCGTTGGCACAAAGGTTAGAGAGGTACAGAGGAATATACAGCGACATAGTGTTGCCAAAACGCTTACGCGTCAGCGAATAAGAAAACTTTGCCATCTGCTCTAAGTACGGTTCAGCAGCAGGAGAAATCAACGCTTTAAAATCTTCCAAATCTCGTTTGGGTTTTGCTAGCGCCCTTTCCACATCCTGCTCCGTTTTGGCATAAATCGACATGGATATGTCATCCCAATCGAGCTGCTGAAAGCGATCATAAAAGCTCATCTTGAACCCTCACTTCTACAGTTCATCGAGAAAAGCCGTTAGCGGACTGGAAGCAACGGCATGAGAAACTTTCCCTGCAAGCCCAGCTTTATAAGCCATACGACCTGACTCGACTGCCATCTTGAACGCTTTCGCCATCGCAACGGGATTACTTGCAGCAGCGATCGCCGTATTGACCAACACGGCATCCGCGCCCATTTCCATCGCTCTTGCCGCATGTGAAGGCGCACCAATTCCCGCATCCACGACAACAGGTACGTTCGCTTGGTCAATAATGATTTCTAGAAAATCGTGCGAAGCGATACCTTTGTTCGAACCAATCGGCGCTCCCAATGGCATCACCGCAGCACAGCCAACTTCTTCCAGCCGTTTACATAACACCGGATCAGCATGGCAATATGGCAACACAATAAAGCCATCTCGCACGAGCTGTTCGGCAGCGGCTAAGGTTTCTATCGGATCAGGCATTAAGTATTTTGGGTCGGGATGGATCTCCAGTTTGACCCAATTTGTGCCCAACGCTTCGCGAGCAAGCTGCGCAGCAAAAACCGCATCTTTGGCATTTTTAGCGCCAGAGGTGTTCGGTAGCAAATTCACACCGGCGTGAATCAGAGGCTGCAAAATGTCATCTTGCTGATCATGTACATCCACACGTTTAAGCGCCATCGTCGCGAGCTGTGAACCTGAAACCTGGATGGCTTCGGCCATTAAATGGCTATTAGAAAATTTGCCTGTTCCTGTGAACAAGCGTGATTTAAATTCTTTATCTCCAATTTTCAGCATCGACATTATCCCCCTGCGATGGCTTGAAACAGAGAGATGCTATCTCCCTCAGAAAGTACCGTACTCGCCCATTCGCTACGCGGCACCACTTGATTATTAATGGCAAAAACACAGCCCATTTCAGGCAGAGAAAACTGGGTAATGATTTGCTGTAGGTTGGCTTTACACTCGACCCGCTGAGCTTGGTCGTTAATAGCGATAGTTATCACGTTACCTCTCTCCTTTAACAAAGGAACGCACAAACGAACTTGCTGCGAATTGATTTGAAACTGTCATGGCGGTCATCTCTTAACTGCTCATTGGTGCAAGATTATTGTCACCACAAACCTGACATTGCTTGTCTTTGGTTATAGACATGGTCTGCCAGTTCATCCGCAGTCCATCAAAGAGGTGTAACTGACCACACTCAACATGAAAGCGATCTATCGCCAACTTTTGAATAGCAGCGAGAGCTTGGTAGTTCCCCAGAGTGCCCACCACCGGACCGATAATGCCGGTTTCGCTGCACTTCATTGTTTGCTGCAATTCATCAAACGGATACAAGCATCGATAGCAGCCTGAATTTGATGGTTTGTCTGAGTAGTCAAAAACAGCAAACTGCCCTTGCCAACCAATCGCGGCCGCCGATATCAGAGGTGTATTTTGCTCATAACAAACTTGATTGATCAGCTGCCTCGTTGGCAGGTTGTCACTGCAATCCAACACCAAATCCGCCAACATGACTTCGAGTTTTAACTGAGCTTGGTCGAGGCGCTTGGTAATCGTGCGTACCTGAATCATTGAATTGAGATCACGAAGCTGCTGTGCCATCGCCTCGGTTTTCGCCAGTTCAATGTCACCTTCACGATAGATAACCTGACGCTGCAAATTGCTGCTATCAACATGGTCATCGTCAATCACAACCAACTTACCCACGCCAGCAGCCGCGAGATACAAACTTGCTGCACTACCCAACCCACCACAGCCGATGAGCAACACATGAGATTGACCAAGACGAGCTTGACCCGACTCTCCAATTTCAGGCAACGAAACTTGGCGCTGATAGCGAATGAATTCTTGATCAGTAAGCACGATTGTCCTCCATTACCAATGACGTGCTCGTTGTGCTCATCAGTTGGTCGAAAAACTCAATCACTTGTTTCGGCGATTCGGACAAGGTAATCGCACGAACCACCGCTAAACTGGACACGCCACATTGCCAAACTTGATCCGCGTTTGATTGGTCAATGCCACCAATGGCTACAGTTGGATAGCCAACACTTTCACCATATGGAATGCTATCGATCAGCTTTTGATACAAAGCTAAGCGAACCAAACCTTGCGGTTTGGATGGCATTTGTTTGGTGGTGGTCGGAAAGATATGCCCCAACGCAATGTAGCTTGGGTTAATTTGGACGATACGCAGCAGTTCATAATAACCATGGGTTGATAGACCTAAGCAAATACCTGCGGTGCTCAACTGGCTCAAATTGGAATCTTCGATATCCTCTTGACCAAGATGAACCCCGAACGCGCCATGCTTTATTGCTAGTTGCCAATAATCATTAATAAAAACTTGAGCGTCATACTGACGACCGAGTTCAATCGCGCGTGCAATCTGCTGTTCTAAGTCTGGCTGATAGGGGTCTTTGATACGTAGTTGAATGGTGTTGATGCCCAATGGCAACAACCGTTCAATCCAACTGACGTCGTCCACTACCGGATAGAGCCCCAAACTCTGTTTGCTCAGATGAGGAAAGTTAACCGACTGTCCGTGTGATGACCAACCTACTTTGATGCCTAAACGACAATCTTCTAAGACTGGTGTAGGAAAATCAGCAAACTGAGACGCCCACTCCTGCTGAACAATTGTTTCACCATTAATAAGTGTTTCACGTGAAACATTCGTCATTGCGCGCGCCAAGATCAAAGCGTCTTCAATAGGGAAATCGAGAGCAAGCAGCGTTACTGTCCACGCTAAGTGTTGATCGGTTTGAAGAGTTGTAGTTCTAGAAGTAGAACCAACTGACAGAGCTCTTATTTCATCATTAATCGGATGGCGCCAGATATCCAACACGTCCGCGCTTGTCGTTTCAACAGAATCATCGTGCTTAGACTCTACGTCTTCAATACCAATAAAAATGGCCGAGGATGGTTGTTGGCGACATTCTGAAACCGATAGACCTGATTGGTAGTAAAGCACAAAATCGGCAGTTTCTGCTTCCTCACATACGTCAATCAGATCGGTACCTACACGAAAGGTATTTTGCCCAAGAACAAGTTGAATAAATTGAGTCGGGCTTACGCCCAACTCAATCTCATCAATACTAAAACCCTGTTCTTTCGACAACAATAAACACTGCTGAACAGATCCTGTCAGCGGAATTAACGACGACGGAATAAGGATTTTAGCCATTACTCATCCGCCTCGGCGTGCACGGCTGGGTGATAAAGCTCCGAGCCTGTCGCACGAAACTCTTCAGACTTCTTACGCATGCCTTCCAGCGGGTCATCTAACATCTTGATAGAAATCGCCTGATCCGCGGCAACTAGCTCTGTATCTTTGGCATACTCCCTGACTTCTTGAGAAATCTTCATTGAGCAGAATTTAGGGCCGCACATTGAGCAGAAGTGCGCTACTTTTCCAGACTCTTGCGGCAGCGTTTCATCATGAAATGCACGTGCGGTATCGGGGTCTAAAGCGAGGTTAAATTGGTCTTCCCAGCGGAATTCAAAACGCGCCTTTGATAAAGCATTGTCACGAACTTGTGCTCCCGGATGCCCTTTTGCTAAATCCGCAGCATGCGCAGCTAGCTTGTAGGTGATCATACCGGTTTTAACGTCTTCTTTATTTGGAAGCCCCAAGTGCTCCTTAGGGGTCACGTAACACAACATAGCGCAGCCATACCAACCAATCATCGCCGCGCCAATACCTGATGTAATATGGTCATAACCCGGAGCGATGTCTGTCGTTAGAGGGCCCAAGGTGTAGAATGGCGCTTCATGACAGTGTTCCAACTGTTGGTCCATATTTTCTTTAATCATATGCATTGGAATATGGCCAGGGCCTTCAATGATGACCTGCACATCATATTCCCATGCGATTTTCGTCAACTCACCGAGCGTACGCAACTCTGCAAATTGCGCTTCATCGTTCGCGTCTGCAACCGAGCCAGGACGCAAGCCATCACCAAGAGATAGAGCGACATCGTACTTCGCACAAATTTCACAGATCTCGCGGAAATGGGTGTATAAGAAGCTTTCTTGGTGATGTGCTAGACACCACTTAGCGATAATCGAGCCACCACGCGAAACAATCCCCGTCACTCGTTTCGCCGTCATTGGAACATAGCGAAGTAGTAAACCAGCATGGATAGTAAAGTAATCAACGCCCTGCTCTGCTTGTTCGATTAACGTATCGCGCATGACTTCCCAATTCAGGTTCTCAGCAATGCCATTTACTTTCTCCAAAGCCTGATACATAGGAACCGTACCAATTGGCACCGGGCTATTGCGTAAAATCCATTCGCGAGTTTCATGAATGTTACGGCCGGTAGAAAGGTCCATCACGGTATCGCCACCCCAACGTGTCGCCCAGACAAGTTTCTCCACTTCTTCTTCGATTGAAGACGTGACCGATGAGTTACCAATATTGGCATTCACCTTAACTAAGAAGTTACGGCCAATAATCATTGGTTCAGATT
This sequence comes from Vibrio sp. S457-15, assembly GCF_000960545.1. Taxonomy (NCBI): domain Bacteria; kingdom Pseudomonadati; phylum Pseudomonadota; class Gammaproteobacteria; order Vibrionales; family Vibrionaceae; genus Vibrio; species Vibrio sp. S457-15. The sequence goes on from NZ_JYOQ01000037.1 coordinate 33,438, forward strand.
CTGGATGATTGATATTCGAAGGAATGATGGCGCGACCTTCTGCGACTTCTTTACGAACGAATTCTGCAGTAATGTCTTTAGGTAGATTTGCACCGAAGCTTTGGCCAGGATGCTGCTGAGTCAGCACGTTATCGCGATATTGAGCGCGCCCCATGTTCTCACGCAGTGCAATGTATTCCATTTCCGGAGTAACAATGCCTTTGCGAGCATAGTGTAGTTGAGTGACGCATTTTCCGGCTTTAGCTCGTCGAATACGTGGTAAGTTGCCATAACGCAAATCATCTAAGGTTTCATCGTCAAGACGCTCTTTTGCGTAAACAGAGCTCACATCTTCAAGGATTTCAGTATCATTACGTTCTTCAATCCACCCTTCTCTAAGCTTTGGTAAGCCATTGTAAAGGTCGATAGAGTAATCTGGGTCGGTATACACACCAGAGGTGTCATAAACACGTACAGGCTCATTCGGCTCAAAAATTGGAGCCTCTTTGGTGCCACCAATTAGGCTATCAGCCAAAGAAATTTCACGCATTGGCACTCGGATGTCAGGACGAGAACCCTCTACATACACTTTGGTTGAGTTTGGGTACGGCTGTACCGAGAGAGTATCAATAAACTGTTTTGCTTCCAGTCTCGCTTGTTTGCGACTCGACATAGCATTTTTCCTTGCTTGTTATTCTAGATAAAAAGTATTGGGATAAAAATGCTTGGCGGATAGATGCGACAAGAGGGGTCGAATTATTGACGATTAGAGTTCAGGTGCTCACTCTTTGTCTATTACTGCATTCGACGTTTTGATAGGTTAGCCAGACGTTGTCTGGTGTAGGTATCTTCTCTTGTTCCCTTCGCAGATATTAATCTGATCAGGTTCAACGGATCCCGAATTAACGGTCTCAGCCTTATGGCACTCCGACAAGTGAAGCCAGTATATAAAAACGGCTTGGTTAAACCAAGCCGACCTGATTACATTTTCGTTACTTTTGCTAGCTACGCATCAATAATTGGAAACCGATCCAAGCCGCCGAGATACTCAGTACAACATTTAATAAGATGTTTAAACCCATTTTAAAGAAAGCACCTTGCTGCATAAGCAGTACGTTATCCATAGAAAAGGTTGAAAAGGTGGTAAGCGCACCGAGGAAGCCTAGGCCAATCACTTGTCTCCATGGTTCAGTTGCTAATATTTCACTTTCAAATGCAGCAATGAGCAACCCCATGATGAAAGAGCCAACAACGTTAACAGTCAGCGTACCGTAAGGAAAGCCCCGCCCGAAAAGTAAGACACAAAACTCAGACACTAAATATCGAGAACACGCACCGATTGCCCCACCGAGTGCGATAAAGCCTAAAATAGAAAACTGCCCCATAATTCCCCCAATAAGTTCTGATGATATTGTAATCAAAATCGCTCAGTCATCGGTAACACAATCTTAGAATTCGACAATATAATCGCTTTAAAACCACTAAAATATTTAAAAGTTACAGGAGTCACTTTTACATACGTTCCAAGCAATTTTTCATAGGAAGAACCCTTACGGGAATTTACCGTTTAGATCAACATATCTCGTTTAAGTACTACTTGAAGAAAATGCTGATTCGTTATGGATAGCCTCAATAACATCAACTTTAAAAAGCTCGCAAGTCAGCAAAAATACATTCAGATGAAAATGAGACTGCTGGCCCTTGATCATTTCAAAGATGGACACTCACTCACACAGATCACAACGTTGCTCAAGGTAAGCCGAACCAGTGGTCCAAACCTTTTTTGAAGAAGGGATGGAAGATGGCAAGAAAAGCCAAGCACAGGAAGACTACCTCTCTTAACTTCCGATCAAAGAAAATAGTTGAGCCAATACACAAAAGATAAAGCCAATGATACACAAGGTGGACGACTGACTGGTGCCGACATCCAGGCTTATATCGTGAAAGAATTTGGTCAGCACTACCACTCTGATTCTATCTATTACCTGCTCGACCACATGGGCTTTTCATGGATAACTTTCCCCCCCAAACAATCTCAACTAACACAAGAGGATTTGAAAAATTCAAAATCGAAACGATCCTTAAAATCCCAGAAAATATGGCTTTAGAGTAAAACCAGATTTGGACAACAAAACACGACAACACGCTTATGGGCTAAAAAAGGAACTCGCCCAAGAGCCGTGAAGCAATAACAATTTGAGTATGCTTATCTGTTTCGGTTCAGTCTGTCCCAAAAAAGGAATTGGTGAGGCTATCATTGTCCCTGGGTTAATAAAGACATCATGATAGAGCACTTAAAACAAATATTGGCAGTCACGGAGGAGGGACGCCACGCTGTCGTTGTAATGGATGGTGCAGGATGGCATACAGAAGAAATTGCCAATGACTTTAAAATGTCAGTGTCATCAAACTTTCGCCCTATTCTTCAGAGCCAAACCCTATCGAACAAGTATGGCGTTGGTTGAGGCAACGCGATTTATCCAACCAATCTTTTACTGATTACCACGACATCATCTCCAAAGTCTACGATGCATGAAGTCGGTTTTTGGATAGCTCAAAAAGAGTCACCAAAATGTGCTCGAGAAGATGGATGGATAGACCTGACCAATTAATTTTCCAGGTTGGTATTAACTGTGCTGAGAGTCTTAGTCGCGACCGACTTGGGATTTAATACAAATCCCATCTAATTCTCATTCTCAAACATCAGAAATGAAAAAAGCCTCGCTATTTCTAGCGAGGCTTCTTAATAGTGGCGGAGAGATAGGGATTTGAACCCTAGATACGCTATTAACGTATGCCGGTTTTCAAGACCGGTGCTTTCAACCACTCAGCCATCTCTCCACAAATTTTCATCATCAGATTAGTACACTGATGATGTTGTTACACGTAGTACGGGTAACGATATTTAAAGCCTGGCGATGTCCTACTCTCACATGGGGAAGCCCCACACTACCATCGGCGCTATTTCGTTTCACTTCTGAGTTCGGAATGGAGTCAGGTGGGTCCAAAACGCTATGGTCGCCAAGCAAATTCT
>NZ_JYOQ01000038.1:0-1903 GCF_000960545.1 Vibrio sp. S457-15
AGCGGTATAACAAGTTGCTTAAGAGTGATTCGCAACGCGTGGCATTTTTACTATGCGTCGGTTTATGTGTTTAAGGTATTATGCGGAGGCTAAGGTATTGCGTTGCTCACACCTTAGCAAGGCGTTATGTAAAGCGGGTAAAATGGGCATTATTCTGCTTATCCGCTCTCTCTAGCTATCGGTTTGCATCCTCGTCAAAATTCCCTTTTTCTGTCCCGATTCTTTGCCAAATTAGCCGTAAAACATGCCAAGGATCGTGAGTTTCCTCATTCAGTTTCAGTGCTGGTTCGTGGTTAGTTTTGCGGGCTCAAAGTGGGGAAAGGGCAAGGTTAACGAAAGTCCCCATTTGCTGATGGTTTCTTTCGTTCGGTTTCCCAGGTTCAAAAGCATTTTTGGTCGCTGCTCATCACCATTTTTCGCTTGTTGAAGCTTGGTCTGTAACATTGCTGGCTCTGCAAATTCGTGAACACTGTTGGGTTCTTTGGTTTTGGCTATTTCTTCGGTCGTACAGGCTTGGTTTTTCGTGGTAACTTTGGCTTATGTGGCTGAATTTACATAACAAAGCATTTAAGACGGATTCTCAACGCTTGGCAATTTCAGTTCAGGTCGGCTTCAATGCTAAATGTGGCAAGGTTTAAGGTTGGGTGGTAGCGTTGTTCACCACTTAATGCGGCGTTAGTCGCCAGAAAAAGCTAGCAATCAAAATCATGTTTCTAAGCTCAAGATTTGGCTGCTGATTGTTCGGCTCACAGGTTTATCGTCGTCGGTCCAAACTCATTTTCAGCTGTTTTAAGTCCAAAGTTTTGCAAGTGTCCTCGCGGTTGTTTTGTTCTTTGGTGCTGACATAGCAGGGCAATCGAGAGTTTGTTTTTGGTTGCAACTCCGCTCGTTGAATTTGTTGTTACAAAAGCAGATTTACTCGCTGAAATGACGGTTTCTCTGGTGTTGTAAGTTCCACGTGGTTTCAGTGACTTTGTTGAAAGTCCGCACTGTGAGATTGGCTTTCCAAAAGCGCTTTTTGGTGTTGTCAGTCCGTTTTCTACGGCGTTGTTTGTTCTAAGTGGTTTCATTGAGTAGCCGCTTTGAGACTGCGCCTGACTTAAATGCATCAAAGCACATAAAGTTTGTTGTTCGCAAAGTTTAGTTCGGCTTAAAATTGTCGCTCGGTGCCTCGCGACTAACAAACTGCTCAAGAGGGATTCGCAACGCGTGGCATTTTTACTATGCGTTGAATTTAGTGATTAAGGTGGTATGCGGCGGCTTTGGTATTGCGTTGCTCACCCCTTAGCAGGGCGTTAGTTGCCAACGAGGAAAACGCAGCTAAAGCAGAAAGTTTATAGTTAATGTCCGTGTGTTTTTGGTGGGGTTTCGTACTTCAATTTTGAATCGTTCGGGGTTGTGAAAATCGCTCTCAGGTTTCTTTTGTGTTTGGATTTTCTGTTTCAGAAACCGGATCACCGGTCGAGAGTCAGCTCTGTGACACTGTCTTTCAAAATGAGCGTTTTGGTGTTGTTAATCCGTTTTCTACGGCGCTTTGAGTCCCAAGTGGTTTCAGTGGCAAGCGCTTTGAAACTACGCCTGATTTGAGGTTATCAAAGCACGTAAAAGCAGTGTTGGCAAAGCGGTAATCAACTTCAAATCAAAGCTTTAGGTTTGGCAACTAACAAAGCATTCAAGAGGGATTCACAACGCTTGGCAGTTTTGGTTTGAATCGGCTTTAGTGTTTACGGCACAATCATTTAGGTTGAGTGGTTGGCGTTGTTCACCCCTTAATGCGGCGTTAGTACGGGTTTGACATCAAAGGTCATTAGTTTTGGTGTTTATCTGTTTTGGTGCTCGCATTTACACCTTTCAGTTAGTGCCTTTCACGTTCTTTCCGGTGGCACTATATGCGGAGTGTTTG
>NZ_JYOQ01000039.1:0-388 GCF_000960545.1 Vibrio sp. S457-15
ACCAAGCTTCGAATGCGTAGCCAAGGCCAGAGGCGAAGTCGTTCGCTGTACCGCCACCGTAGAATGCGATGTCGATGATAGTTTGACGGTCAAGCGCCATAGAGAACGCGGGACGGAAGTCACCGTTTGTTAGTGCTTCGTTCTTAGCAGCGTCTGGGTTTTTGAAGTTCACTACGAACGCTTGAGTACCCGCTAGCGGGTACTCAAGCGTTCGTAGTGAACTTCAAAAACCCAGACGCTGCTAAGAACGAAGCACTAACAAACGGTGACTTCCGTCCCGCGTTCTCTATGGCGCTTGACCGTCAAACTATCATCGACATCGCATTCTACGGTGGCGGTACAGCGAACGACTTCGCCTCTGGCCTTGGCTACGCATTCGAAGCTTGGT
>NZ_JYOQ01000040.1:0-626 GCF_000960545.1 Vibrio sp. S457-15
ACAAGTCACCAAAGTTGTCTGCAATTTTTATACATGATGCAGACTCGATTTTGCCGGACTCAAATTCCAAGAACACTTGAATGTGTTATTTTGGTGTTTGTCTTAAAGACAAACATTGAGAACTTTACAAACAACAATAAATTGTTGTTTTGTCAGCTTTCCAAATTGTTAAAGAGCTATGTTTCTTCACAAGGAAGTACATTTTCTAAAGACTTTCAGAGTCGAAGATTCTAACCACATACGTCTTACTGAAGTGGTTTGGAATTCCTATCCAAAAATACTTAGAGAATGGTGGGCGATACCGGGCTCGAACCAGTGACCCCCTGCTTGTAAGGCAGGTGCTCTCCCAACTGAGCTAATCGCCCACATAAGTTTTAATTCTTCGTGGAGAAGAATGGTGGGTCGTGCAGGATTCGAACCTGCGACCAATTGATTAAAAGTCAACTGCTCTACCAACTGAGCTAACGACCCAATGGTATCCCGTAGGGGAGTCGAACCCCTGTTACCGCCGTGAAAGGGCGGTGTCCTAGGCCTCTAGACGAACGGGACACTGGATTGAAGAGTTTGGGAACTCTTCTTCTCTTTACTTTATAAACCGTATCAATCTGTGTGGACACTCATCGCAA
>NZ_JYOQ01000004.1:0-437 GCF_000960545.1 Vibrio sp. S457-15
TCATCGAGGCGTTTGGTATGGCGACCCATTGTGTCAGGAATGTGCGTGTTGCAATCATTGACTTGACTAAACCACTTGGCAAAAGAAGTAAACATCTCTTTTGCTCGTTCAGCTAGTTGTCTGCATAAGTTCAGCTCACCAAATAGGAAATCGCACGCGCCGCCAAGCACGGGAAGGATATAGAAGATGATTAGCCAAAATAAAGCCAAGCGCACCGGAAGACGCTTCAAAACAACGCGTAAAGTAACACTAGCACTCACGAATCAATCATGACCAACGGCAGGAAGAACACCACAACGCTAGATCTTGTGCCTGTAAGGTCAGAGTAATCTCCCCATATACCGCACTGCGCAAAGAATGGGTTGGAGAGACCAGATTACCCAATGAGCAGCGGAACTGCTACTGACTGTGGAGCAAATTACACAACATGTGTTTTT
>NZ_JYOQ01000041.1:0-410 GCF_000960545.1 Vibrio sp. S457-15
CTCGTTCCAGTGGGCAATCCAATCAATAGTACGAGAAATCGCGAAGATAACCGTAAACATTGATACAGGAATACCTATCGATTTCAGAATGATAACTGAATAAGAATCTACGTTCGGGTACAGTTTCTTAGAAACAAAGTATTCGTCAGAAAGAGCGATACGCACAATTTCCATTGCTACATCCAGCAGAGGATCTTTAATGTTCAGCTCTTTTAGAGCTTCGTGACATGTTTCACGCATTACGGTCGCTCGGGGATCTTAGTTCGTGTAAACACGGTGACCGAAGCCCAACAAACGGAATGGGTCATCTTTGTCTGTCGCACGTTCCACGTATTCTGGAATGTTATCCGCGCTGCCGATGTCTTCTAGCATCTTCAGACATGCTTCGTTTGCGCCACCGTGAGCTGGGC
>NZ_JYOQ01000042.1:0-123129 GCF_000960545.1 Vibrio sp. S457-15
CTAAAGGGTTGTCGGAGACTACGACGTTGATAGGTCAGGTGTGTAAGTGCTGTGAGGCATTGAGCTAACTGATACTAATTGCCCGTGAGGCTTAACCATACAACACCCAAGGGGTTTTGATGGACTCAAAGCAAGAACAGAATTGAATGTGTAGAGAACACAAAAACAGCTTTCCGAATTAAAGAATTTGCTTGGCGACCATAGCATTTTGGACCCACCTGATTCCATTCCGAACTCAGAAGTGAAACGAAATAGCGCCGATGGTAGTGTGGGGTTTCCCCATGTGAGAGTAGGACATCGCCAGGCTTTAAATTTAGACTTAGGTCTAACCAGTGCGGAGCGGTAGTTCAGTTGGTTAGAATACCGGCCTGTCACGCCGGGGGTCGCGGGTTCGAGTCCCGTCCGCTCCGCCACTTATTTGAAAGCCCTGCTAGAAATAGCAGGGCTTTTGTCGTTTTAGGGGCTGTCATTTTCCCTTCCAAGAGAAGTCATACTAACCTTGAAAATTAACTGGTTAGGTCTATCCATTTTCACGAATGCATTTTGGTGACTCTTTTGGAGCAATCCAAAAACCGATTTCATGCATCGCAGACTTTGGAGATGATGTCGTGGTAATCAGTAAAAGATTGGTTGGATAAATCGCGTTGCCTCAACCAACGCCATACTTGTTCGATAGGGTTTAGCTCTGGAGAATAGGGAGAAAGTTTGATTACACTGACATTTAAAGTCATTGGCAATTTCTCTGTATGCCATCCTGCACCATCCATTACAACGACAGCGTGACGTCCCTCCTCCGTGACTGCCAAGTGCTCTATCATGATGTCTTTATGAACCCAAGGACAATGATAGCCTCACCAATTCCTTTTCTGGGACAAACTGAACCGAACAGATAAGCATACTCAAATTGTTATTGCTTCACGGCTCTGGGGTGAGTTGCTTTTTCAGTCCATAAGCGTGTTGTAGTGTTTTGTTGCCCAAATCTGGCTTCGTCCTGAAACCAAACATCAACACACTCTAAAGCTATATGTTCTGGGATCTTAAGGATCGTTTAGATTTTGATTTTTTCAAATCCTTCTGTGCTTGGCTTTTCTTGCTGTCCTTTTAGCCCCTCTTCAAGAAAGCTTTGGACCAACTTATTGACACTGGTTCGGCTTACCTTGAGAAACTTGGCGATTTGTGTGCGTGAATGTTCATCATTTGAAATGAGCAAGGGCCAGCAGTCTCATTTTCATCTGAATGGATTTTTGCTGACTTGCGAGCTTTTTAAAGTCGATATTAAGGATGGAATGATGGTGGTTTAGGTCGATAAATAGCGAACAGATATAGAGCATTTTTTACTAATAGTTATAAGGCTTTTAGATAGGTGAGTTTTTAGCGATGTTATTGTGGTCAGAAAAGGGGAACTTATATTTAAGAAACTCTTTGTATTTTTAGGTGACCGGCTTGATAAAGCTTAAGATCTGGCAGGTTTTCGTAAGCTAGGGTGACTTGATTGCGTCCTGAGTGCTTTGAATAGTACATCGCTTTATCGGCCTCGATTAGAAGCTCTTTTGCGTTGGATTGTTGTGAATTCAACTCTGCTACACCAATACTAACAGTGGTCGTAATTTCAACGTCATCGACATGACAGATCGTTGCTTGTATAGCTTGGCGGATGCGTTCAGCTACTTCATACGCTTGAATCGCATTCGTATCTGTTAAGATTACTGCGAACTCTTCTCCTCCCAATCGACCTATAAAGTCGCTGCCACGAATGACTCCTTGGCAAACGTGAGCAATGCGAGTGATAACATGATCTCCAGAAAAATGGCCAACGCTATCATTAATATCTTTGAAGTGATCAATATCGATCATCAAGCATGAAAGTGTTTTAGAACGTTTTGTATGTTGAATGATCGCATTATCTAAATTGGAGATAAACGCCCGACGGTTGAGAAGACCAGTAAGTGCATCAGTTTCTGATAATTGTTTAAGGCGTTGCTCTAGCAAATGAGTCTTGGTGATATCACGTACAGACCAGATCACCAGTTTGTTTGCATTTTCAGGAGCGTTAACTGGTTTGATAATCGCTTCAAACCACATTTCTTCTGGATTTTCTAACGCTTCTAGTTCTTCTATAGGCAGGAGTAGGTGGTCATGCAGAGAAAGATTGTATTTCACGACTTTCGCTTCGTTATCTTGCATAACGTCAAAAATGAACCCCATGAGTTCATCTGCTTTGCTTGGGGAAAGGACATCGCTAAGCTGTAAGCCAGTGTAGCGTTTTGCGTTGAACGTTTTGGAGTGGTGGGTTCCACCAAAGCTTTCAATATAGCGCCCGCTTTCGTCTAGGATAAACACATGATCCGGTAGGGTGTTTAAAATGGCTTCTAACCATGTTTCCCTTTCTTTATAAATCATGTGGTTACTTTCCTTCTTTTCGGCAAGTAGCCGATTATATAGGTTTGTATTGATGACACAATCAATATGGAACACATAATGGTTTATCGATTCAGCTAATCTGTGTGTGTTAGCTTTTGAGCTGTTTGAGTGAAATTTTTATAGCACTTTGTTTCGTGCGGGTGTAGGCTCTTGCCTGTATATTTTTGAGACAAAAGTTCATGTTATATCTCTTGTTTAAAAACTTCGTAAGAAGGCTGAACTCCGTGCATAAAACGCGATGAAGTGTTGCTCGGAGTCATAAATTATCTTCATCAGATGTGGAAATACGTGCACAGCTAAGCTGGAAATGCGTAGGTTGTATTACATCTGAGTAAAGACAAGAGACCGCCGGTGATATTTCATCACCGGCTTTTTTGTATCTGAAGTTTGAAATCAGATATGAAGTTACCCATAGTTGAAATAGGGGCCGGTATGTAAGTACCGGCCCTTTTTATTTGGTAAAAAACATGAGTGTGTTACACGTTAAAAATATGTCCTATCAGGTTGTTGATCATCACCTATATTGCCATTCCCACTTCACTATTCATGCTGGAGAGCACGTAGGAATCACCGGTGCAAACGGAGTAGGAAAAAGTACATTGTTAAAGTTGCTTGTTGGTGAAATTTCTGCCGATGAGGGAGATATTCATTGGCAGCCAAACTTAGAGATTGGCTATCTTGATCAACATCTTGTGGTAGATAAAACTCAGACGATTAGAGAATGTTTACAATCGGCATTTAATGAGTTGTTTGAAGCTGAACGTGAATTATTTTCTTTGTATCAAGAGATGGCTGAATCTGCATCGCCTTCTTTGCTTCGCCGAGTTGCTAAGTTACAAACGGAATTGGAAGCCCAAGGCTTTTACGCCTTACATGCCCAAATTGAAAGTGTATCCGCAGGGCTTGGTATACAGCAGTTGGGACTGGATACGCTAATGAGTGCGTTAAGTGGTGGGCAACGCCATAAGGTTTTATTAGCGCGCTTATTGTTGCGTGAACCAGACGTCTTATTGTTAGATGAGCCGACTAACTATCTTGATGCAACTCATATTGAGTGGTTGAAGAGTTATCTCAATGCTTATGTAGGAACCGTACTGTTGGTGTCTCATGATGTGAGTTTCCTGAATGCGGTTACTACCTGCATCTGTGATATCGACTATCAAAAAATCCAGAAATACATCGGCTCATACCACAAAGCAATGGCGCAAAAGCGACACAACAATTCGCTGTTGGAAAAAGAGTACCACTCACAGCAAGCTGAGATTAAGAAACTGGAACAGTTTATTGCGAAAAATGGCGCAGGTGTGAATGCGAGCATTGCGAAGGGCCGTAAGAAACAATTGGATAAAATTGAAAGGATTCAGTTGCATAAAACAGATGCCGTGACTGAATTTGATTTTTCTTATGCGCCTATTGGACATCAAAGTGTTGTTAGTGCCGAAGCGTTGAGCATTGGCTATCAAACGCCTTTACTGTCACCGATTGATATCACTATCGCGCGAGGAGACAAGTTGGTGATTGAGGGCTTTAATGGCGTAGGGAAGTCGACATTGCTCAAAACGCTAATGGGGGAGGTGCTTCCACTCTCTGGTGAAATGACGTTTGCACAAGGTCTTAAGATCGGTTACTTCGCTCAAGACCTATCTTGGCGTCATCCGGATCATACACCGGAGCAAGAGGTGTGTGCGGTCGATTCTTCAATCAATAGTAAATCGGCTCGTAAGCTGTTAGCACGCTTCGGGATAAAGGGTGATAAAGCACAACGTCGCTTAGAGGCTTTGAGTGGTGGAGAGCAAACTCGCGTTAAGCTTTGTTGTTTAGCAACACGAGGCTGCAATGTACTCATTCTCGATGAGCCAACTACGCATCTTGATACCAGCAGTAAAGATGCGTTGAAGCTGGCGCTACAACGTTTTGCGGGCAGTGTCATCTTGGTTTCACACGAGAAGGCATTTATCCAAGATTGGCCAGACAGAATCGTCGATATCGCGACCTTAGCGGAGCTTTCGTTGCAAGCGGAGGTTGAAGCATGATTCAGTCGATAGCGTTGTTCTTTATTGCATTTCTGGTAGGTGCTGACGAATTGCTGCTTGGCTCTATTTTAGAACCTATCGGAGGTGATCTTGGTGTTCCTCCGAGCCAGGTGACACTCTTTATTACGGCGTATAGCCTAGCGATTGCGTTTTGTGCGCCTTATTTAGGGCGCTGGTCGGATCGAGTAGGGCGTCTTCGCCTTATGTTGCCTGCTTGTTTCGTTTTTGGCATCTCCTCGATTCTGACTGGCTTGGTTAGCCAGTTTGAATGGGCTTTAGTCACTCGTGTTGTTACGGGCATTGCTAGCGCAGGAATGCTGCCAATCGCATTTGCGTTGGCTGGTGATGCAAAAGGTGGGCGCTCGATGCGGCAGATTGTGATGGTGCAAGCTGGATTGACATTAGGAATGATAACCAGCCCTGCTATCGGCGCACTGATCACTCAGCTCTTATCATGGCGAGCTGCTTTTATCATCTTAGGTATGGCGGCACTTGCTGTTGGGGCCTTAGTTTGGGGATGCATGAGAGAGCACCATGATCAGAATGAGCGGTTAATGACATTACCTCCCGTTATAGAGGCATTTCGCCTTCCTGGAGCTTTGGGTGCGATTGCGGCTATGTGTTTTGGCTTAGGTGGTGGTATTGGTGTGTTCAATCTCATTGGGCTCAATATGCGAGATGTCGCGGGAGTGTCGATAAGTTGGATTGGCATGATGTACGCAGCTTTAGGAATCGTGAGTGTTCTTGGAAATCTACTCACGACTCGAGCTTCTCATCGCCTTGGAAGTGGCCGAGCTGTAATGCGTATTGCGCTTATGGTGTGCATGCCATGTAGCATCTGGGTATTTGCGTGTGGTGCGAGCCAATTCGTGGCCTATCTTCCCATATTGGCAATTTGGTCGTTGGCAGGCGGTATAGGCTCTCCGGCTCTACAGGCTTATATAGCGAGCTTATCGGATGAATATCGAGGAGTTTTAATGTCATCTGCGATGAGCATGATGCATTTTGGCGTCGCAATTTGGTCTGCGCTTGCTGGATTCGCCTATGATGTAGGGAGTGAATGGGTCGCTGTATTGGCCGTACTACTCTTTGGCTTCGCTATCGCAGCATTGAAGCCCATTCAGGAAACGGAGCAACTCCAGCGCTACTCATAAAAGAGTGTGAATCGCGTGATGCGAAAGTGTCACGTGTGTTTCTTCACTAATATTTTTAGATCAGTAGATAAAGAAAAGCCGCTACCCGAAGGTAACGGCTTGTTCCAAATACTTTTGAAATCCGGTCTTAGTTCATGCCGTATTTCTTAAGTTTCTTGCGAAGAGTACCGCGGTTGATACCCATCATAGTTGCTGCGCGAGTTTGGTTACCGCGAGTGTACTGCATGATAGTATCTAATAGTGGCTGTTCAACTTCAGCTAGAACTAATTCGTATAGTTCTGTTACTTCCTGGCCATTTAGTTGAGCAAGGTAGTTTTTAAGAGACGCTTTAACAGAGTCACGTAAAGGCTTTTGAGTAATCTGGTCTTGTGACGTTACTGTAGTTACTGTTAATGCTTCTGAAGTCAGATTTTGTTCGAACATATTCGGTCTAGCTCTTCTCTTAATTATGATGCAACGTTATCAAAATAACCTTCTAGCGCTTCAATTTGCAGCGGAGCTGCGTCGATAGCGTTGAAGGTACGGCGAAACTCACTCGCTTGTTCATGTTCTTTCAGATACCAACCTACGTGCTTACGCGCGATACGTGGACCTAAATACTCACCATAAAATTCATGAAGAGCATTCACATGACCAAGCATAATGGCTTTCACTTCCTGAGTGGGAAGCTCCTCCATTGTGGTGCCGTTTTCCAAATAGTGATGGATTTCCTGGAAAATCCAAGGACGGCCCTGGGCAGGGCGTCCAATCATTAAAGCGTCCGCACCGGTGTACTCCAGTACAAATTTGGCTTTCTCCGGGCTATCGATATCACCGTTCGCGATAACCGGAATTGAAATCGCCTCTTTTACCGCTTTAATGCTGTCGTATTCGGCCTCACCTTTGTACATACACGCTTTTGTTCTGCCATGCAGGGCAAGAGCTTGTATGCCGCAGTCTTCGGCTAATTTAGCGATTTGGACACAGTTTTTGTTGTCTGTATCCCAGCCTGTTCGGGTCTTTAACGTTACAGGAACGTCTACCGCATTCACTACCGCTTTCAAAATCTCTTCGATAATGGTTGGGTATTGAAGCAGTGCAGAGCCCGCCAGCTTCTTATTCACTTTTTTTGCCGGGCAGCCCATGTTGATGTCGATGATTTGCGCACCGTTTTCAACACTGAATTGAGCTGCATCTGCCATAAGCTGTGGATCGGAACCGGCAATTTGTACAGAGCGAATGCCCGATTCGCCTTCATGCACCATGCGCTGTTTCGACTTCGACGTTTTCCATAGTTTTGGGTTGGCGGACATCATTTCACTGACGGCCATGCCCGCACCATAACGAAGACACAACTCGCGGAACGGTCTATCCGTTACACCAGCCATAGGGGCTACGATTAGATTGTTCTTAAGTTGGTAGTTTCCGATTTTCAAAACGTCATCACAGTTCTGTGCCAGCAAGGGCGCGCATTTTACGCATTTTTTCACTGCGTGAAAAGACTAATATTTGAGCATTTACAAATTGTTTTTGTAAATTGTATGAATTTCAAACAATTAGCCCTGAAAACCTTGTCTAGCCTTGCTTACGACCAGAGATGCGACACCATTCGCTTTGCTCAATGATAGGGTCAATGTGAAGCTCATCACGGTAATAGCTTGCAACATCTTCCGCTTGCGTGTCCAAAACACCAGACATCGCTAGGGCGCCATTTGGCTTAACTAGGCCTTTAATGATTGGTGCAAGTTCACGTAGTGGGCCAGCAAGAATGTTAGCAACAACCACGTCTGCAATCAGACCTTCTGGTTGGTTGTGAGGAAGGTATACTTCTAGTTTGTCGGCAACGCCGTTACGCTCTGCGTTGTCTTTTGAAGCAAGTAGCGCTTGAGGATCAATGTCGATCCCGATAACTTTTTCTGCGCCCAGTTTGATCGCTGCGATCGCAAGAATGCCTGAGCCACAGCCGAAGTCGATAACGGTTTTACCGCTTAAGTCCATGCTTTCTAGCCACTCAAGGCAAAGCGCGGTTGTTGGGTGAGTACCAGTACCGAATGCAAGACCTGGATCCAGCATTACGTTGACAGCGTCTGGTTCTGGCACTTCACGCCAGCTTGGGCAAATCCATAGGCGCTCACCAAATTTCATTGGGTGGAAGTTTTCCATCCACTCGCGTTCCCAGTCTTTGTCTTCAAGCTGTTCAACTTTGTAAGCAAAATTTTCTGCTAGCATATTGCTAGCTTTGATTTGGTCGATGATGAAGTTGGTATCGGCTTCTGCATCGTACAGTGCCAGAATGTCAGTATCGCCCCATAAGCGAGTCTCGCCAGGTAGAGGTTCGAATACAGGTGTATCCTGCGCGTCTAAGAAAGTTACAGACAGCGCACCAGTCTCTTCCATTAGCATGTCGCCGATTTGCTCGGCGTTTTCATTGGTCGCGTTGAGTTTGATTTGAATCCAAGGCATTTGTTTTTGCTCTTAAAGTGAATGAAGTGGCGCAGAGTTTACCAGAACTCTGCGATTTGTTTGAGTATAGACTTTATACAAAACAAAAATGCCCACAGATGTGGGCATTTATTAGAGGTTCGCTGAGGCTTATTGTAGGCCTAGTTTCTTCTCTAGGTAGTGAATGTTAGCACCGCCGTGTTGGAAGTTTTCATCATTCATGATTGACACTTGCAGTGGCACGTTAGTTTTAATGCCTTCGATGATCATCTCACCCAGTGCATTCTTCATACGTGCAATCGCTACGTCACGGTTTTCACCGTAAGTGATCAGCTTACCGATCATTGAGTCGTAGTGAGGTGGTACTGTGTAACCAGAGTAGATGTGCGATTCCCAACGAACACCCATGCCGCCTGGCGCGTGGAAGCGTTGAATCTTACCTGGAGATGGTAGGAAGCGCTCTGGGTCTTCTGCGTTGATACGACACTCAATCGCATGGCCGCGGATCTTTATGTCATCTTGAGTGAATGACAGTGGTTGACCTGCTGCTACGCGAAGCTGTTCTTTGATTAGGTCTATACCGGTAACCATTTCTGTTACTGGGTGTTCTACCTGAATACGAGTGTTCATTTCGATGAAGTAGAATTCACCGTTCTCGTATAGGAATTCGAACGTACCCGCGCCGCGGTAACCGATTTCAATACATGCACGAGTACAACGTTCGCCGATGTACTTACGCATCTCTTCAGTGATGCCAGGAGCTGGAGCTTCTTCCACTACTTTTTGGTGACGACGCTGCATAGAACAGTCACGTTCACCTAGGTGGATTGCACCGCCTTGACCATCAGCAATAACTTGTACTTCAACGTGACGTGGGTTTTCTAGGAATTTCTCCATGTAAACTATGTCGTTGTTGAATGCTGCTTTTGCTTCTGCACGAGTCATAGCAATAGCTTGAACGAGGTCTTTTTCTGCACGAACTACGCGCATACCACGACCGCCGCCGCCGCCAGATGCTTTGATGATAACAGGGTAGCCGATACGCTTAGCGTGAGCTTTGTTCTTGTCTTCGTCGTTATCTAGTGGACCGTCTGAGCCAGGTACACATGGAACGCCCGCTTTTTTCATTGCGGTGATCGCTGATACTTTGTCGCCCATCATGCGGATAGTGTCCGCTTTTGGACCAACGAAGATGAAACCACTGCGCTCAACTTGCTCTGCGAAGTCAGCGTTTTCTGACAAGAAGCCGTAACCTGGGTGGATAGCTACCGCGCCAGTTACTTCTGCTGCAGAAATGATGCGTGGGATGTTTAGGTAGCTGTCGATACCACGAGCAGGGCCGATACATACGGTTTCATCTGCAAGTAGTACGTGCTTAAGATCGCGGTCAGCTGTTGAGTGAACAGCAACGGTCTTAATACCTAATTCTTTACAAGCGCGAAGAATACGAAGTGCAATTTCACCTCGGTTCGCGATGACTACTTTGTCTAGCATAAGGCAAGCCTCGCTTATTCGATTACAACTAGAGGTTGGTCGAATTCAACTGGTTGGCCGTCTTCAACTAGGATTGCAGTAACAACGCCAGATTTGTCCGCTTCGATTTGGTTCATCATCTTCATTGCTTCAACGATACATAGCGTGTCGCCAGCGTTAACTTTTTGGCCCACTTCTACGAATGATTTCGCATCAGGACTTGGAGAGCGGTAGAAAGTACCAACCATTGGAGAAAGAACTTGGTGACCTGTAGGTACCGCTGCTGCTGGAGCTTCAGCTGCTGGCGCGTCTGCTACAGGTGCTGCTACTGGAGCAGGTGCTGCTACTGGAGCTGCTGCGTAGTGAACTGGTGCTGGAGCTGCTGTACCGTGACGACTGATGCGTACTGACTCTTCACCTTCAGAAATCTCTAGCTCAGCAATGCCAGACTCTTCAACTAACTCGATTAGCTTCTTGATTTTACGAATATCCATCTTTTCTTTCTCTTTTATCTTGTGATTAAGACAACCCCTGTGGGGTTGCAGAGTGTTAGGGTTACTTTGCCTGTAGCTTTTTAATCGCGGCAGACAGAGCGAATTCATAACCTTGTGCGCCTAAACCGCAGATCACGCCTTCTGCCTTATCAGACAGGTAAGAGTGATGACGAAACGGCTCACGTGCATGCACGTTCGATAGGTGCACCTCGATAAATGGGATGGCCACGCCAAGTAATGCATCTCGCAGTGCTACACTGGTGTGAGTGAAAGCAGCTGGATTGATGATGATGAAATCAATCTTGCCGTAAGCGGCATGAATGGCTTCAATCAGTTCGTACTCACGATTTGATTGTAGGTGTTCCAATTCCACCCCTGCGTTGTGCGCTTGTTCAGTCAAAGCGTCCACAATTTGTGCTAGGGTGTTGTTACCATAGTGTGTCGGTTCACGCAGACCTAATAGGTTAAGATTTGGTCCGTTTAGAACAAGAATCCGTGACTTTGCAGACATTATGTTGCTATCTTCCCTTATCGTGAGTGGAACGTTTATATTCCCAAATATACGATAATTCAGCACGATTTTTTTGTTAAAACCGAGCAAATTTTAAAAAATCGACCAAGATTATAGCTAATTCATAGCAATTAGCAGCAATTTACTGGTCTAATCTCCTAATTGCCCGCCTCGTTTCTGTAACCAAGTTAACAAAAACAACATAATCACCATATCTATGTTGTGGTTAATTTGCGCCCAAAAGCAAAAAACCGCCATACAAAGATGGCGGTTTTCGTTCACTGTTTAAAACAGGCTGGCGAGCTTATACCAGTTCTGCTTTTTCGGCGATGAGTTTGTCTACTACACTTGGATCGGCAAGCGTTGAAGTATCACCTAGGTTGCTGGTATCACCTGTCGCAATCTTACGCAGAATACGACGCATGATCTTACCTGAACGAGTCTTTGGTAGAGAGTCTGTCCAGTGCAGTACGTCAGGCGTTGCAATTGGACCAATCTCTTTACGCACCCAATCTTTCACTTCTTTGTGCAGCTCTGCGGATGGGAATTCGCCATCGTTGAGCGTGATGTAGGCGTAGATCGCTTGGCCTTTGATGTCGTGTGGAATACCAACAATCGCGGCTTCGGCAATTTTGTGATGCGCGACTAGCGCAGATTCAATTTCAGCGGTGCCCATACGGTGTCCAGACACGTTCAGTACGTCATCGACGCGGCCAGTGATCCAGTAGTAGCCGTCTTCGTCACGACGCGCACCGTCACTGGTGAAGTACATGCCCTTAAAGGTTGAGAAGTAGGTTTGTTCGAAGCGTTCATGGTCGCCGTAAACCGTACGCATCTGACCTGGCCAAGAATCAAGAATTACCAAGTTACCTTCAGCCACGGTGTCTTCAAGGATATTACCCATGTTATCAACCAGCGCAGGTTGTACGCCGAAGAATGGGCGAGTTGCTGAACCTGGTTTGAGATCTGTCGCGCCCGGAAGTGGAGCGATCAAGATGCCGCCGGTTTCCGTTTGCCACCAAGTGTCGACGATAGGTGAATTTTCGTTTCCGATCGTTTTGTAGTACCACTCCCATGCCTCTGGGTTGATTGGTTCGCCCACTGAGCCCATGATGCGAAGGCTTGAGCGAGACGTGCCAGCAACCGCTTCGTTGCCTTTTGCCATCAACGCACGAATAGCCGTTGGTGCGGTGTACAGAATGTTCACTTGATGCTTATCGACCACTTCGCTCATACGGCTTGTGTTCGGGTAGTTTGGTACACCTTCGAACAGGATGGTTTTCGCGCCGTTCGCAAGTGGTCCGTAGATAAGGTACGTGTGGCCTGTAATCCAGCCTACGTCTGCGGTACACCAGAAGGTTTCACCTGGTTGGTAATCGAAGACGTATTTAAACGTCATGGCCGCATAAACAAGGTAGCCACCTGTGGTGTGAAGTACGCCTTTTGGTTTGCCTGTCGAGCCAGATGTGTAGAGGATGAACAGTGGGTCTTCCGCTTTCATCTCTTCTGGTGGACAAACATCAGATACTTTTGCGGTTGCTTCGTGCCACCAAACATCACGATGCTCATGCCAATCTACATTGCCGCCTGTGCGTTTTAGTACCACAACCTTGCTGATGGTTTTTACTTCTGGGTTAGTGAGTGCTTCGTCCACGTTCTTTTTCAGTGGAACGGCACGTCCACCGCGCACACCTTCGTCCGCAGTGATCACAACTTTCGCGTCAGAGTCGATGATACGACCAGACAGTGCTTCTGGTGAGAAACCACCAAACACCACGGTATGCACCGCGCCGATGCGTGTACACGCCAGCATAGCGATAGCTGCTTCTGGCACCATTGGCATGTATAAACACACCACGTCGCCTTTGCGCACGCCTTGGTCTTTTAATGCGTTAGAGAACTTGCACACTTCTTTGTGCAGTTCGTTGAAAGTCAGCGTTTTGTCGTCTGCTGGATCATCGCCTTCCCAGATGATCGCTACGTCGTCGCCGTGTTCTGCGAGATGACGGTCGATACAGTTTGCAGATACGTTCAGTGTGCCATCTTCAAACCAGCGAATGTCAACGTGGCCGGTGTCGAATGAGGTGCTTTTTACTTTGGTGAAAGGTTTGATCCAATCAACGATTTTGCCGTGCTCGTTCCAGAAGCCCTCTGGATCGGTGACCGACTGCTGATACATGGCTAGGTAGGTATCATTATCCGCGTGTGTATGAGTTTTAATATTTTCTTTTACCGGATAAACGTGGGCTTCGCTCATGGCTTCTCTCCTTGTGCCTTAATTCTCGGCCTTACACCAATCTACTTAAGATTCTGAATATGTATTTTTGTAGGGCTGTCTTTTGGTTCTTAAATACTCAGTCGTCCTAGAACGACGTTGTGCCTATAACTGTCAGTCACAGCGCGTATTTCCACAATTAGACTTTAGGATGAGACAGAGGGGTGTGCCGGAAAATGCTTGAAATAAAAGTAATTATGGGAGCTAGGTCAACAGGATTTATGTGTATGGCGCGGTGAGATTTGGCAGATCGCCCTTGGTGAGGCGCACAAAAACCAAGGCGGCAGAAATCGCATCTTGCAGTGCGTCGTGTTTATCTTGAATGGGCAGTTCAAGGTGCTTGCAAATCGCATCCAGACTTAAGTCGAAGTAGGCATTGGGTAAATGCCGTTCTAGTTTGTCGTGATAAATCTGGCTGACTTCAATCAATGGGTTTGGCAGTGGGAAGCCGAGTTGCCTTTGGCAGGCAAGGTCGAGAATTTTTTTGTCATAGCGAATGTGATATCCGACTAAAGGACGGTTGCCGATGAACGTGAGCAGTTTCAGCAACGCTTCTTTCTCGCTGATACCATCAGCCAGATCTTGGTGGCGAATTTTATGAATTTTCACTGACCCAGAATCTAACGATTGGGGTGCACGTAAGCGTACTTCAAAAGGCTGACTGGTGAGGATGCGGTTGTCGATGATCTTGGTTGCCGCGATGGTTACCAACTCAGCACGGTTCGGATCAAGGCTGGTGGTCTCACAATCTAGAGACACAAACTCGGTTTTGTGTGGCGCACAAAACAGCGACTGATAAGGCGAGCCTTTCAGTTTGTAATGCCAATATTTGCGTTGTAACCAGTTCATCCTCTACGCCTCATTTTGACTTGTGTAAGCGCTTAATCGCGGATTTGATAGTGGAAGCCCAAGAACTGCTTAAACTTCTTCACTACATGCAAGCTATGACGCAGCAAGTCACGCTCGGTTCGGTCTAACTGTTTGATATCAATGTTGTTAAGTGTTTCTTGTTTACTCAATTGCTGATGAAGGCGAATCTTAAAGAACAGCTTCAACGCTTCGTTTAAGTTGTCTGCGGTCTCAGGTTCTAAGATGCGTTTTTTTCTTAGTGCTTCGATGCGTTCAAAGGTGTTTTTTTCTTCAATCGCATATTCCAACGACAAGGTGCGAATACCATGCACGATAGGGAAGATGCCACCACGTTTGATATCCAAACCATCCTTGGCACTTTTTACGTTGCCAAACAGAGTAAGGGGCACGGAAAATTGCAAAGCAGGGCGCGTGAAATCCGACAAAACCAGCATGCGATCTTTCATGCTGTCTCTGAGGTGATTTGCTATTGGGGTGAGAAGCTCTCGATTTCCTGCTACTGCATGTGCGTCACTGAAAATCGCCAAGTCCATGATTGGTTCAGGCTCCGCCTTCGTAATCCAATGATCTAAGGTGTGGATCCACTCTTGCTGCGTTTTGACCCATTTCGGGTTGTTGACCATCACTTTGCCGGGACAGAGTGGGTAACCAAGCTGCTGCAGAGTATGGGTAAATGATTGCATTACTTGTTCGCAATGCGGCCATTCTAGCCCGTCTTCAATAATGAGCGCGTTGTCTTGGTCGGTCTTAAGAATTTGCTCGCCACGCCCTTCTGAGCCCAGCACGATCAAACAACAGTGGTCGTGCAAAGCGGGTGGCACCACCAGTTCAAAGGCTTTTTCGATAATTTGTTCGTTTACCGCAGAGATGAGCTCCATGATGAAGCGAGTGCGGATGCCGTTTCTCAGCAAGCTTTCTACCAGTTGACGTTGACGGTTTGAGGCCAACGCCAGTTCTTCTACGCTGCTTGCTCGTGCAATGCTGAGTGTTAACACATGGGAGTGGGTCGAGAACGCGCTGAGAATTTGTGTCATGTCGAGCATGCCCACCGCGCGATTGCCTTCGCAGACCATCAAACGCTTCATGCGATTACGTGTCATGGTGATCATGGCGTTAAACAGAAAATCCCCGTCATCAACATGGTAGACAGGGAAAGTTGCGATCTCACCTACGGGCGTGTCCACGGCGCAATTATCCAACATAACCGAGTGCAGCATGTTGGTACGAGTCACGATGGCGTACTGGTGAGCAGACGGCCATTTTTCCAATCGCGGGTCGTCGTCATGGAGCTGAACCAATGCAGCATCGATGCCGTTATCTTTTAGAGTTCGAGTTACCTCGTTGATTGGCGTTTCTGGCGCGAGGATCATCGGCGGATGATAAATGCTGTTATCGACTTTGGTCAGAATGAACTCGGCCAAGTTTTGCTGTTGCTGCGCGGCTTCGATGAGTTCTTGTCGTTTGGATAAATTGTTGTCGAAGTAAGCCGCGAACTGGCCATTCTCGTTATAAAGCTCGAGAAAAACGTCTTTTGGCAGCAAGTACGAAAGGGTGTCTTCCAGCGCGATGTATTGATGTCGAACGCATTCTTCAAACAGTGAACGCACATCAAACATGTCGTCATTGGCGTAGTGAGCGAACACTTCGGATTGGTCTTTAGAACGCTCTTCGACTGCGCCTTTGATCAATATGTGCAAGTGAGGGTTGGTCTGCCCGCTAGATAAAATGACATCTCGAGTTCGATAGTACGCCACATCTAAGGACGAGCGCAGCCGAGTTTGCTGAGCATCGGTCAGACGATCGAACGGGGGAGATTGCATATTAAATTTGTCAGGCATGGAGACACCTAAAATTGGGAGGAACACAGTATAAGTCTGACAAATTTCTTGCCGTAAGCCAGACGACTTTGGTCTAAACCGCTGGATATTGATGGGCGAGTTCGGCGCATCAAAAGTCAGAATGACATCGAGGAAACGGTAAGTTGCCTATTCTTCCCTTTTTCTAATACGCATAGCGATCCATAATCCACGGTTCGAGCGATGGTGTTCCCGTTTTAGGATATTAGTAATGTTGAAACCTTCTCCGTATGGCTGGATTTCCCAGTACTTTCTCGGATTCTTTTTTGCGTATGGCGTTTACCTGCCATTTTGGTCGTTGTGGTTTAAAGAACAGGGCGTTTCTTCCACGGACATTGGTTTACTGGTTGGTTTAGGTTTGGCGACACGCTGTGTGGCTAACATCGTCATTACCCCTCGTGTACACCGAGTTGAACATCTAATGCCAACGTTGCGTTGGTTGAGCTTTGCAGCCCTCATTTTTGTTGGTTTCCACTTTTTTACGGGCGGCAGTTTTTGGCTCATGGCATTGGCAACGGTGTTGTTTAACTTGTGTTGTGGTCCGGTAGTACCGCTATCAGACGCGATGGCAAACTACTACGCTCGCTTGAAAATGTTGGATTACGGGCGCACGCGTTTGTGGGGCTCTATAGCCTTCATTGCGGGTTCAACGGTGGTGGGTTTCCTTGTCGCAGAATTTGGCTCGGATATGATTCTGTACACCGCGATGGTGGGGGTGTTCTTTTCATTGCTTTTCGCGATGCGCAGCATCAATCCAATGCCTGTCACTCGTGGTGACCAGCATGCTGAACGTCCGAAATTATCTACACTGCTTACCGATAAATCAGTGGTGAAGTTCTTGGTTTTGGTGTCGCTTATCCAAGGTAGCCATGCGGCGTACTACGGCTTTAGTGCCATTCACTGGAAAGCGGCGGGTCACTCAGAAGACGTGATCGGCTACTTGTGGAGTCTAGGCGTTGCGGCAGAAGTGGCTGTGTTTGCATTGAGCAAGCGTCTGTTTGCTGGTTGGGCGCTGCGCACGCTGTTTATTGTTGCAGCTTGTGGTGTGATGATGCGTTGGGGCATGACCGCAGCAACAACGTCTATCGTTGCGTTGGTTATTGTGCAACTTCTGCACGGCGTGACATTCGCGACGGCGCACATTGCGGCCATTCAATACATCCAAAACTCTGAAGAGCACAAAATGGTGGCGCTGCAAGCGCTATACAATGCGATCCCGCTTGGCGCATTTATCGCGCTGATGACGGTGCTCAGTGGTTGGGGTTACGAGCACTGGGGCGCGCTGGTGTTCTGGGGTATGGCGGCAATGGGCCTATTGGCGCTGTTCATCAAATTGGACCCTCAAGAGCCTAGCCACAACGTGGTGGATGTGTCTGAAAAGGCACTTGAAACACAGAATTAGACTTCTGTGACAAAGGTTAAAAACTAATCTTTGTCTCCATTGTGAAACCAGTGTTAAATGAAACCTCTCCCTCAAGGAGAGGTTTTTTATTTTCTGTAAGAAAAGCTAGAAAGGATATCGGATGCAAGGATGGCTGGTGGTTCCCGTTTCGTTGGCGTACTTGGGAGCCCTATTTATAATCGCGTGGTACGGTGACATACAGAAGCGCTGGCTCGCCCGTTGGCGACCGTGGATTTATAGCCTCTCGATTGCGGTGTACTGTACCTCGTGGACCTTCTACGGCACGGTCGGACAGGCGAGCAGCAATCCTTGGTCTTTCTTGCCCATCTATATCGCGCCGATTTTGGTGTTTACCATCGGATGGCGGGTTCTGGCTCGACTCATTCTGATCGCGAAGCGCGAACACATCACTTCCATCGCTGATTTTATTGGTGCCCGTTACGGAAAATCGCAAGGTTTGGCGGTGGTCGTCACATTGATTGCGGTGGCGGGGATCTTACCTTATATCGCCTTGCAGCTGCGTGGCATCACCATGGGGTTGGAGATCATCGCCCCAGAATTGGCGACCGATTTTGGTTATCAGAATGACAGCGTGTCTTGGTTTGTCGTGGTGGCACTGGCCATTTTTACCATGTTGTTTGGTACTCGCCATATTGATAACACCGAGCATCACCGTGGGATGATGATGGCGATCGCGTTTGAATCCATCATCAAATTGCTGGCGTTTTTGGTGGTGGGGATTTTCATTGTCTGGTTGGCGATGAGCACGGAAAACTTGAGTCTGGTTGAAGTGGCTTCTGAAACCTACCAGTCGCCAAACATTCCAACCTTATTGATTCATACTGTGCTGACCATGTTGGCGATTGTCTGTTTGCCGCGTCAGTTCCACACCATGGTGGTGGAAAATGAACGTGCGCAAGACTTGCATGTCGCGCGTTGGTTGTTCCCGCTGTATCTGATTTTGATGGGCGTATTTGTGTTGCCAATCGCGTGGGTCGGGCAAGGGTTATTGAGCGGAACATCTGCCGATACTTACGTGATCAGTGTGCCGATGGCGGTGGGGGCAAGCGAGATTGCGTTACTGGCGTTTTTGGGCGGTACTTCGGCGGCGAGCGGTATGGTGATTGTTTCAACCATTGCTTTGGCGATCATGGTATCGAACGACTTAGTGATGCCGCTGATATTACGCCGAATGCGCTTGGCGCAGCGCAACCATCACCATTTCTCGGAGCTTTTGTTGCGTATTCGCCGCGCTCTAATTCTGATTTTGTTGATTGGTGCATGGGGATTTTATCAGGCCTTAGATAGTATCCACTCACTCTCTGCGATAGGTTTTCTCTCGTTTGCAGCCATTACCCAGTTTGCCCCTGCATTGATTGGCGGTATGTATTGGCGTCAGGGTAACAAGAAAGGCGTTTATGTTGGCCTCGCGGTCGGTTTTACGATTTGGTTGATTACCTTAATGAGCCAAACCGACATGTTAGCTGGTAATGCCAGCAACAACTTTTTGATTTGGTTAATCACGCCGCCAGAGGTGCTGTCGAGCTTCGACATTGCGATTTCGGATTGGGGCATGATCATGAGTGTGGTGGCGAACGCGGTGTGTTTTGTCGCGGTGTCTCTGGCGACGCGTCCAAGCCTAAGTGAGCGCTTACAGTCGGCGTCTTTTGTCGGAACACCGCTGCCTGAAAGCGAAAACATCAGCTTGTATCAAAGTCGTGTTACCGTGGCTGAGCTGGAAATGCTTGCCTCGCGCTTTGTTGGCCGCACTCGGGTGAAAGTGGCTTTCCAAGCCTATTGGAGCCAGCAGCGAGAGGAGTTGTTACCGAACCAACAAGCGCCGTCTTCGTTGATTCGTCACACTGAACGCGTATTGGCTGGGGTGTTTGGTGCCTCTTCCGCTAAGTTAGTACTCACTTCTGCGTTGCAAGGCAGGAATATGCAGCTTGAAGAAGTCGCAACCATTGTTGATGAAGCTTCCGAGCTGTACGACTTTAGCCGCGGGTTACTCCAAGGGGCGATAGAACATATCGGCCAAGGGATTGCGGTGGTCGACAAACAACTGCGGCTGGTGGCGTGGAACCAGCGTTACCTAGAGCTGTTTGTATTCCCGCCCGGATTGATTCAAGTCGGCCGACCGATTGCTGATGTGATTCGCCACAATGCTGAGCAAGGTTTGTGTGGCCCCGGCGATCCAGAAGACCACGTACGCCGCCGCGTGTATCACCTTGAACAAGGCACGCGACATACCTCTTCCCGTGTGCGTCCTGATGGACGAGTGATTGAAGTGCAGGGCAACCCGATGCCCGGCGGTGGTTTTGTAATGAGCTTTACGGACATCACCGTATTCCGCGATGCCGAGCAAGCGCTGAAAGACGCCAATGAAACGTTAGAAGAGCGAGTGCGCGCGCGCACCAGAGAGTTGGAGCAACTCAACAAACAGCTAGTGGCAGCGACGCAGCGTTCGGATTTGGAATCGAAATCGAAATCGCGTTTTTTAGCGGCCGTGAGTCATGACTTGATGCAGCCGCTCAATGCCGCCCGTTTGTTTGCGTCTTCACTTTCTGAAGTAGCCAAAGACAGCGAAACCCGCAAGTTGTCGGCACACATCGAAAGTGCGTTAGGCGCGGCAGAAGATTTGATCGGAGATTTGCTGGATATTTCGCGTTTGGAATCGGGTAAGTTGGAGGTCAATGTCCATGGCTTCGCGGTCAACGATGTTCTGGCGAACCTCAATGCGGAATTCAGCGCATTGGCCAAACAACAGGGGATCGAGTTCACTATGATCCCATCTTCTCTCATGGTGAAATCGGACCCTAAATTACTGCGCCGTGTGGTGCAGAATTTCCTCACCAATGCCTTTCGTTACAGTCCAAATGGAAAAGTTGCGCTGGGAGTGCGCCGAGTTCAAGGGCGTGTGCGCATTGATGTGTGGGATAACGGCATGGGCATCGAGGAAGAAAAACAGCAGGAGATCTTCGAAGAGTTTAATCGCGGAACGCAAGTACGCTCCGATCAAGGTTTGGGATTAGGCTTGGCGATTTCCAAAGGGATTGCGCAGGTGTTGGGGCACGAAATTTCAATGCGTTCGTGGTTTGGTAAAGGCAGCGTGTTCTCAATAACCTTGGATAAGGCTCATCACGTTCAGCCACACTCTGCGAAAGTCGAGACCAGTCCTCAATCTGAGTTGTGCCACTTGCGAATTTTGTGTGTCGATAACGAACCTGACATTTTGGTCGGAATGGAAAATCTGCTCTCTCGTTGGGGGTGTGACATACGGGTTGCGACGGATCTCGTCGAAAGCTTACAAGCGCTCGAAGGCGATTGGGTGCCAGACGTCATTTTCTCTGATTATCGATTGGATAACGGACGTACGGGGTTAGAAGTGTTGCAACAGTGTCGTTTGCGTCTAGGGAATCGTTTTGAAGGGGTGATCATCAGTGCTGACCGTACTGACGATATGATGGAAGGCATCAAAGCGAACGGTTTCAGCTTTATTGCCAAACCAGTTAAGCCGCTCAAATTACGCTCGGTGCTCAATCGAGTCGCGTAGCTTAGGTAAGTTGAACGCATGAGCCAGATAGTAAGAGACCTCCAATGAGAGGTCTCTTTGTATTCTGCGGATCTTCAAAGCGGTGCTTTACTCAGCCACGCCACCTTGAGTCAATTTGGCTGGATTAAGCAGCCTTTCAAGCGTTTCGCGGTCTAAATCCGTTTCCTCTTCGGCCACATCAATGATGGCTCGTCCTTGTTTGTAGGCTTTTTTCGCGACTTCTGCCGCTTTCAAATACCCGATCACCGGGTTTAGTGCGGTGACTAAAATCGGATTCTTGGCCAAAGCAATATCGAGGTTATCTTCTCGAACGTCAAAGGTCGCAATCGCCTTATCGGCAAGGGCGGTCGCACTGTTCGCAACGAGCTCAATGCTCTCCAAAATATTATGTGCAATCACGGGTAGCATAACATTCAACTGGAAGTTGCCAGACTGACCCGCGATGGTGATGGTTGCGTCGTTGCCAATCACTTGCGCTGACGCCATGGCTGCGGCTTCAGGAATAACCGGGTTTACTTTGCCCGGCATGATTGATGAACCCGGCTGTAAGCCTTGCAGTTCGATTTCACCCAAGCCAGCCAATGGGCCAGAGTTCATCCAGCGAAGATCGTTTGCGATCTTCATGATCGCAACTGCTGCTGTTTTGAGCTGTCCAGACAGTGCGACGATCGCATCCTGGCTGCTGAGGTTGAAGAAGAAATTGTCGCTTGAAGTAAAGGTGACTCGAGTGGACTGAGTGAGGTTGTCTGCAAACAGAGAGGCAAAACGCGGATCGGCGTTGATCCCTGTGCCAACGGCAGTGCCGCCTTGAGCAAGGGCTTTCACCATCGGCAGTGTTTGTTCAATGGCTTGTTTAGCGTGTTCAATCTGGAATTGCCAGCCGCCCAGCTCTTGCGCGAAAGTGATTGGCATGGCGTCCATCAAATGAGTTCGGCCTGTTTTTACCACACCTTGCAAAGCTTGCTTCTTGGTTTCTAGGCTTTGGCTAAGATGAGCCAGTGCAGGCAACAACTTGTGTTCAATAGCAAGTGCTGAGCTGACTTGAATCGCCGTCGGCACCACATCGTTACTGCTTTGACCCATGTTAACGTGGTCATTCGGATTGACGTTGCCGCCAAGCAATTCAGACGCGAGCGTGGCAATCACTTCATTGGCGTTCATGTTGGAGCTTGTCCCAGAACCGGTTTGGAACAGGTCGATAGGGAACTGATCGAGATGTTGCCCATCAATAATGGCTTGCGCAGCGTCTGCAATCGCATTAGCAATATCACCTTCTAGTAACCCTAGTTGTGCGTTGGTCAGTGCTGCCGTCTGTTTGATGTGGGCTAAAGCTTGGATGAAACTGCTTGGCATGGTGTGCTGGCTGAATGCGAAGTTATCGATAGCGCGCTGAGTTTGTGCTTGATACAAGGCATTCGCCGGGACTTTTACTTCGCCCATGCTGTCGGTTTCAATACGAAATTCGGTGGTCATAGTAGGGTTCCTTTCGTTTAATCAAGAGAAGTCTGAATGAGGCGTAATTGTTGTTGTAATTGGAGAAACTTTACGTCGCCATGTTCAAACTGATAGTAGTAACGTTTGAGGCAGAATAAGGGCGTGTGAACCGAATCAAGGCAGACTCGGCGAAATGTACGAGTGCGAGTTGGGTCTTGAATCGCTTCGAGAAGGTGGAAATACACTTGGCGCAAAAACAGTTCGCACAAGAGTAAGTTTTCGTCTTCTGCTTCATGCTCATAGCTGGATGACAACACCATACCCCAATGAATATAGTCATGAATGACGTCGGGCTCAAAGCCACTTGGCGCGGCAAGTTGGAAGCGATCTTGCGCTTTGAAGAAGGCGTTGAATATGTCCTTTCTGCGTTTCATATCTGCCTCAATTAATTAGATAATGATAATTATTATCAATTAAGAATGAATTAGCAACCCTCTATTTTCAGCAAGGCTAGATATAAAAAAGCCGACGCAGTCGCATCGGCAGAAATGGTTGGGTTTTCATCCCGCAGCAAAGCTTATCCGTTGTTTAGAAGGATAAGCAGCGTAATGTTACTCAGTAAACAAGGTTTCGTATTTCACAAATGCTGTTTGTGTTTCGCCGTAGTAAAGCGTGCCTTCGGCTTGGATAACGACTCGTAACCAGCTCTCTGCGGAGGTTGGCTTTGGCAGAGTGACGTACCAGTTTTGGCCAGCTTGATCGGCGCGTGTCATATCAATCGGCTGAGCGTTCTGTTGTTGGTCATCGACTACGGACAGCTTGACGCCTTCCAGCGGATAGGCAGCGTTGAGAGACAGTTCTAGGCTATCTTTTGTCAGTTTTTCAGAACGGAACTTAACTTTAAAATCGCCATTTTCCATGTCACATAGGCCACTGGTGTAACGGCAGTTGGACTTACTCGCGAGCTTGTAAGTTTCCCCTTCTTTAGCGGCATGAGGCTTTTCGCTCAGTGCCATATCGGTACCAAAGTAGGCAATGATAGAAAGGATGGGCGCGATTAACAGGGCGAGAATAAAGTGCTTGTTTTTGAACATCTTGGCTTCCTTGCAACGACATACTGCGAATATGGTAACTGAAAAGTGAGAATAAAAAAGCCCCGGACGGCAGGTTCCAAACGGGGCTTTTGTGGTTTTGGTTATATTTTAGTGATCCACTGCGCTACCAGCACCTACCGGTACGCGAACGTGTTCGACTAGGTCTTTCACTTCTTGTGGTGTTTCTGCTGTTACTTTCGATACAGCGAACGCAACGATGAAGTTGAATAAGGCACCAATCGCACCAAATGCGTTTGGCTCAATGCCTAGGAACCAGTTGCTGCCCCAGCTTTCTAGGTAAGTCCAATCTGCGATGAATAGGATACCTTTGTGTTGGAACACGTAGAACAGAGTGATACTGATACCTGCAATCATACCCGCGATAGCACCTTCTTTGTTGATGTTCTTACTGAAGATACCCATCATCAGAGCCGGGAAGATGGAGGACGCCGCCAGACCGAAGGCCAGTGCTACCGTACCTGCCGCGAAGCCCGGTGGATGCAGACCCAAGTAACCTGCGACTGCAATGGCCACCGCCATCGAGATTCGACTCGCAAGCAGCTCTTTCTTCTCTGAGATATTCGGGTTAATTACCCCTTTGATTAAGTCGTGGGAAATCGCGGACGAAATCGCCAGCAATAGACCCGCTGCGGTTGATAGTGCCGCCGCTAGACCACCCGCTGCGACCAGTGCGATAACCCAGTTAGGTAGTTTCGCGATCTCAGGGTTAGCCAGTACCATGATGTCGTTATCAACTTTCAGTTCGTTAGTTGCAGCATCTGATGTGTAGTTGATGTTGCCATCACCGTTCTTATCATCAAAGCCTAGCAGACCCGTTTTCTCCCAGTTTTTGAACCAAGTAGGACGTTCGTCATAAGCCAAGTGTTGGCCCGGCGCTGGGTTAACGGTATCCATTAGGTTTAGACGTGCCATTGCTGATACTGCTGGAGCCGTTGTGTATAGGATAGCGATGAACACAAGTGCCCAACCTGCAGAGGTACGTGCATCACGCACCTTCGGTACAGTGAAGAAACGGATGATTACGTGTGGCAGACCTGCAGTACCGATCATCAGTGACATGGTGTAAACGAACATGTTTAGCGTGTCACCGCGGACTTGAGTGGTGTATTCACTAAAGCCGAGCTCCGTCACCACTTGGTCGAGCCGATCCAACAGATAGACATCGGTGCCGGCCATGGTACTACCGAGCCCTATTTGTGGAATTGGATTGCCGGTAAGCTGCAGAGAGATAAAGATTGCAGGAATAGTGTAAGCCAAAATGAGTACGCAATACTGAGCAATCTGCGTGTAAGTGATGCCTTTCATTCCACCAAGAACGGCGTACATGAATACGATACACATACCAATCAGTAGACCGGTTGAGTAATCCACCTCAAGGAAGCGACCAAACGCAACGCCAACGCCTTTCATCTGACCGATAACGTAAGTGACCGACGCGATGATCAGACACACTACGGCTACGATACGCGCTGTCTTGGAGTAGAAACGCTCGCCGACAAACTCAGGCACGGTAAATTTACCGAACTTACGTAGGTAAGGGGCAAGCAACAGTGCAAGCAGCACGTAACCACCAGTCCAGCCCATTAGGAATACGCTGCCGCCGTAACCCATAAAGGCAATCAGACCCGCCATCGAGATAAACGATGCCGCAGACATCCAGTCTGCTGCGGTTGCCATGCCGTTAGCGATAGGGTTTACACCACCGCCCGCGACGTAGAACTCTTTGGTTGATCCAGCGCGTGCCCAAATCGCAATACCGATGTAGAGGACAAACGTCGCACCAACAACCAGATAAGTGATAGTTTTCAAATCCATCTGAGTGACTCCTTACTCATCCACGCCGAATTCACGGTCGATTTGGCGCATTCTCCACGCGTAGTAGAAAATAATACCTAGGAAGGCATAGATGGAGCCCTGTTGAGCAAACCAGAAACCAAGTTTGTATCCACCTAATTGAAATTGATTAAGTACGTCGACAAATAAAATGCCGCAGCCGAAAGACACGACGAACCAGATGACCATTAGACCGATCATGAGCTTCACGTTTTTGTCCCAATAGGCTTTGGCTCTTTCTTCGCTTTCAAATGCCATTGCCGTCTCCTTACGATTGGTATTGTTGTTAAAAAAATGTTTCACAATGTACATTAGCAAGGTGTTGGCAATAACTCTTTTCAACTTTAGTCGGGGCGTAAAAAAGGAAAAACGACCGAATAATGGGCGTTTATGGCGAAATCGATAAGATTTGATGATGTTAAAAAGGTGTTAAATTAGCCTAAGGTCTAATGATTTGATGCATAAAATTTTCAATATGTTGCATTGGTTAATCTTTTCTTCATTGATTTCACCGAATCTATACCTAGATTCAACCTTCTCAAGTGATTTGTTTACATAAAGTTTTCGTACCGGAGCACGGTTTTAAGGCACAATAAAGCCTGTGCTTAACTCATCACGCTTACATCTTAAAGTTGAGGTGATTTAGGAACTTATATGCTTACTCGTTGAGATTGTTTGTAGCTTTTCATTTAGGGAGGGTGAGAATGGACGCCGACACCATTAACAGCTTTTTTCTGATTGGTGCATTACTTATTGCACTGAGCGTTCTTTTAAGCCCCGTGTCCTCAAAATTGGGGATTCCAATCCTTCTCGTATTTCTTGCGGTAGGTATGTTGGCTGGGGAAGATGGCCTTGGCGGAATCTTATTTGATAATTATTCCATCGCTTATTTAGTCAGTAACTTAGCGCTCGCCATCATTCTTTTGGATGGCGGGATGCGAACGCGAGTCGCCAGTTTTCGGGTCGCCTTGTGGCCTTCGGTGTCGTTGGCAACTATAGGCGTAGCCATCACGACATTGTTAACTGGATTGATGGCGACCTGGCTGTTCGATTTGGATTTATTGCAAGGTATCTTAGTTGGCGCGATTGTCGGTTCAACGGATGCGGCCGCGGTCTTCTCTTTATTGAAAGGGCGCAGTCTGAACGAACGTGTTGGCTCGACGTTAGAAATTGAATCGGGCACCAACGACCCAATGGCGGTGTTCTTGACCGTTACGTTAATTGCGATTCTTTCTAGTACGGGAACGGAGTTAAGCGCCGGCTTTTTAGCGCTCAGTTTTGTTAAGCAGTTTGGTATCGGTGCGCTTCTTGGTTTTGCTGGTGGCTGGGTCTTGTGGAAAGTCATCAATCGCAATCAACTGCCGGATGGCTTGTACTCGATTTTGACCGTCAGCGGCGGCTTGATCATTTTCGCGTTGTCGAACTCGTTAGGCGGCAGCGGTATTTTGTCGATTTACCTCGTGGGTTTATTGCTGGGTAACCGTCCAACGCGCAGCCGTCATTCGATTCTGCATGTGTTAGATGGTATGACGTGGCTAGCGCAAATTGGCATGTTCCTCGTGCTTGGTTTGTTGGTTACGCCGTCGAACTTGCTGAGTATTGCGGTGCCAGGCTTGGCGCTTGCGTTTGGTATGATTTTGTTTGCCCGTCCTATTTCCGTGTGGATTGGACTGCTGCCATTTAAGAGCTTCACGCCACGTGAGAAGTGGTTTGTCTCTTGGGTTGGTTTGCGCGGTGCGGTGCCAATCATTCTTGCGGTATTCCCTATGATGGCTGGTTTGCCAGACGCGCAGCTGTACTTCAACTTGGCCTTCTTCGTGGTGATGGTATCGCTGATCGTTCAGGGCGGTACGCTGACCAAAGCGATGTCGCTTGCCAAGGTTGAGTTGCCACCAAAGCCCGAGCCAATCTCTCGCACTGGTGTGGAGATTTACCCAACCAGTGAGTGGGAACTGTTTATTTACCGATTGAAAGCGGATAAATGGTGCATTGGCGAACCGCTGCGTAGTTTGTCGATGCCTGAAGGCACGCGCATTGCGGCTGTTTTCCGTAACCAAGAACTGCTTCACCCATCGGGCAGTACCAGGTTGGAAGAAGACGATACCCTATGTGTATTGGCTCAAGAGAAAGACTTAGCTGCATTGAGCTTGTTGTTCAGTGAAGCGCCGGAGAAAGCCTCTCTGACTCGTTTCTTTGGTGATTTCTTCTTAGATATTGAAGTGAAGCTGGCCGACGTGGCGATGATGTACGGTTTGAATTTGGGCGATGAACTGCAAGATAAAACCTTGAGCAATATTGTTGAAGAACAACTGGGTAGCACGCCTGTTTTGGGCGACCAGTTTGAATGGCAAGGATTGCAATGGGTAATCGCGGACGTGGTGGATCACCAAGTGACTAAGGTTGGTTTACGTTTACCCAATGAAGAAGAGGAAGGGGAAGAGGAGGACTAAGTCCTAATCATTCATTTCCGTTAACATGATGACGGCTTGCGTGCGGTTCTTCACGCCGAGCTTGCGGAAAATCGCCGTCATATGTGCTTTGATGGTGGCTTCTGATACATTCAACTCGTAAGCGATTTGTTTGTTCAGCAAGCCATCAGACAACATCCCCAACACTTTGTATTGCTGTGGTGTTAGCGCGGCAATCTTCTCTGCTAAATCATTACACGCTGCGTTATTGGTGATCAGCCCTTCAGGGAAGTACGGGTCGCCATTGAGCACTTGGTTGAGTGCATTGACCAGCTCACGCATATCACTCGATTTCGGAATAAAGCCAAACGCACCATGGCTCTTCACTTGACTCACCACCGTTGGCTCTTCGCTGGCGGATACCACGACGATAGGCAAATCTGGGTATTCCGCTCTTAAGTGGATAAGCCCTGACATTCCATTAGCCCCAGGCATTTTGAGATCCAACAGCACCAAATCCGGCTCTTCCTCTTTGGAGAGTAATGCAAGCAGGGCATCAAGAGAGTCTGCTTCAAGCAGATTGGCACCACTGACAGCCATGTGTACCGATTGGAACAATGCATTACGGAAGAGAGGGTGATCATCGGCGATGATGATGGTGTAGGTCGAATCCATGACGTTAAACACTTTTGACTATTTCGTTAAATGAATTATTGTCCAGCTTTGAGAAGGTGGACAATATTTATTCGCTAAAAGTCTGAACCAAATCGACTTTTATTAGGAAAATTGCATATAGCCGCATTTTTCTCATTCAAATTTGTGCAACAAAAAACGCCAACGAAAATCGCTGGCGTTTGAATGATGTGATATCAGAATCGATTGATGTGCTCTAAGAAAGGCTCGGCTTGCATAAAGCCAGTTAAACGAGCGTTTGAAACGTGTTCGCCTTTCGCATCCCAGAATTCGATGGTCGGCAAACCCAGCACGTTCATGTGTTTGAGTAGCTCAATATCTTGCACTTGGTTTTTGGTGACATCCGCTTGCAGCAACACGAAGTCTTGCAGCTTGGCTTCGACTTTTGGATCGTGGAAGGTGTACTTCTCAAACTCTTTACACGCTACACACCAGTCGGCGTAGAAGTCGAGCATGACTGGTTTACCTGCTGCTTTTGCCAGTGCCAGTTGCTCTTCAAGGTCGGCCACATTAGCAATGGGAGTAAAGCTAACCGTTGTTTGTTGTGCTTGGGTTTCGTGATTGCCAAACCAATAATTCAGTGCTGGTTGCGCGGAGGCGAACAAACCGAGGACGGCAATAATGCCAATTGCGCTTTGCTTCCAGCCACCAAACTCCAAGCTGTTTTTGATGTGATACAACCAACCAAATGCCGCGATACCGAGCGCAGACCACAACGCCGTCGACCACATTTCTGGCAAGATACGCTCAAGCAAGAAGATTGGTGCTGCCAGCAGAATGAAACCAAATAGTGTCTTCACTCGGTCCATCCAACCGCCGGCTTTTGGCAGCAGTTTGTTGCCAAATACCGCCACGAGAATCAGCGGAATACCCATACCCATCGCCAGTGCGTAAAGCGCAATACCACCAGTCAGCAAGTCACCACTTTGTGCAACGTAGAGTAGTGCGCCCGACAGAGGTGCTGTGGTACACGGTGAGCACACCAGACCTGAGATCGCGCCCATCGCGAATACACCTGCGCTGCTGCCGCCTTGCTGTTTGTTGCTCAGGTTGTTTAGCCACGTTTGTACACTGCTTGGCAATTGCAGGGTGTACACACCAAACATGGAGAGTGCCAACGTGACGAATAAGATACTCAAACCAATCAACACATATGGGTGTTGCATCGCCGCTTGGAACTGCATGCCTGCTGATGCCACCACTAAGCCGAGAAGAGTGTAAGTCAGCGCCATGCCTTGTACGTAAACTAGGGATAAACCCAGAGCGCGGCGTTGGCTGAGTTTCCCGCGGCCAAGTACGATGCTGGTCAAAATTGGGTACATTGGCAGAACACATGGCGTAAACGCTAAGCCTACACCAAGAGCTAAAAACAGCAGCGGAGTCCACCAATTGTCAGCAAGGTTCGCCGCGAGGCTATCTTGCTCAGTGACTGGTGCTGGAGCGTTGTTTGATGACACTGACGTGCTCACCGTTGGTGATGTCGCGCTTGTTTGGTTGTTGTTTGCTGTCGATTGAGTTGGTTTTGTTGCGACTGCAGAATCAGCAATGGAAGCCGTAAAAGCGTCAATGGGAATGATGCGAGTTTCTGGCGGGTAGCAGAATCCAGCCTTCGCACAGCCTTGATATTGCACGATCACGCGTGCGCCTTCTTGCCACTCATCAAGCGGTACATTCACAAATAAAGGCGTGGTGTAGATATGCACATCACCGAAAAATTCATCTTTATGTGGCGTGCCGTTTTCCATTTGCAGTTCGCCAAGAGAGATGTTTTCACCAGACACAGACAAGCGCTCTTGATACAGATAGTAGCCGTCACGTACCTGCCAATCGAGCATCAATTTGTCGTCTTGTTGGTAGAAGTTAAATGGGAACGCTTGGTCGACCGGAACAAAGCTGTCGTTGCTGCTACCAAAGCTGTTATTCTGGCTATTGTTAAACTGGTCTTTGCCAAATAAAGCTAAAGACGGAGTGGAAAAGGTAATGAGCCCTAAGAGTAAAACGGAAAGTAATGCGCGCATAAAATGTTCAATTCATCTTAGATAATTGCCGTTAGTGTAACTCAATCAGACCCGCAGGCGAGTTAATAAGTTTCATCCAAGTGAAGATTTGTTAAGCAATACTCAAGGCGCAGAAAAGAAAAAAGGGAGCCGAAGCTCCCCGAGTAAGACTCTGTTTCTACTAGATCAGTAGACCACCGAATGCGAAGCCAAGTGCTACTGCTGATGCGATGGTGACCACGCCTGGAACGAAGAACGGGTGGTTAAATACGTACTTACCGATACGAGTTGAACCCGTGTCATCCATCTCAACCGCAGCTAGTAGCGTTGGGTAAGTTGGTAGTACGAATAGCGCACTTACTGCTGCGAAAGACGCAACGGCTGTTAGTGGCGCTACACCGATTGCAAGTGCTGCAGGCATAAGCGCAACGGTAGTTGCACCTTGAGAGTAAAGCAGCATAGACGCGAAGAATAGAACAAGTGCTAGCATCCATGGGTAGTCAGCTAGTAGTGCACCAGCCACTTCTTTGATGCCATCAACGTGCGCGTTAACGAACGTAGAACCTAGCCATGCCACACCAAGAACACACACACACGCTGTCATACCAGAACGGAATGTCGCTGCTGCTGGGATTTTGCCAGCATCAATTTTACAGCTCATTACGATCGCCGCGGCTGCTGCCAGCATTACCGTCATGATTGCTTCGTTACGCCCCAGTGCTGGGTTCTCGATTAGACCCACTGAACCAGAGATAGCCGCTGCGTAGCATACGACGAAAGCGATAGCGCCAAGGAAGATGAACGTCGCTTTTTTCGCAGTTGGTAGGATTTCGCGTTTTGCTTCTGTGTTTAGCTTGATTAGGCCTTTCTCTAGACGCTCTTGGTATTCAGGATCGTCTTTTAGCTCACAGCCCATGAAGTTCGCAACGAATGCACCGATCATACAAGCGATGAACGTGGTTGGAATACAGATCGCAAGTAGCGTTAGGTAATCCACACCAAACGGATGCAACATTGCAGCAAACGCCACAACTGCCGCTGAAATTGGCGACGCTGTGATAGCGATTTGCGATGCCACAACCGCGATAGACAGTGGACGAGAAGGACGAACGCCTTGGCCTTTCGCTACTTCTGCAATAACCGGTAGCGTAGAGAATGCTGTGTGACCTGTACCCGCCATTAGTGTCATTAGGAATGTCACGATTGGCGCATAAAAGGTGATGCGCTCAGGGTGTTTACGCAAAAAGTCTTCCGCAACTTGTACCATCCAATCCAAACCACCAGCCACTTGCATTGCTGCGATAGCCGTGATTACAGACATGATGATCAAAATTACGTCAACAGGAATGTACGCTTGGCTTGTCGGGACACCCAAGATCAAAGACAACGCAATGACCCCAGCACCACCGGCGAAACCAATGCCGATACCGCCGATTCTTGCCCCCAAATAGATGAAGAGCAGAACCACGAAGAGTTCGACCATGACCATATTGATACCTCTTTAGTTTTTTATTTGATTCTGATTTTTTGAACACTCAGGAACAGGAGTAAATGTTCAGAGAATCAGAACCCAGCGGCCTACGGCAATAAAAGCTTATTAAAAATGTGGTTACCGTGAAAAAGCCTAAAAAAGGGGCCTGGATGGCCCCCCTTAGCTTCAATGCTTACTCGTAGCGTTTCGCTTTGTAAGTAGGATGCATGAAGTTTTCAACTGTTAAGATTTCATCAAGTTCTTCTGCAGTTAGCAGGCCGCGCTCAAGCACGACTTCACGAACACTCTTACCAGTTTCTGCACAAATCTTACCGACAATGTCACCTTCGTGGTGGCCAATGTATGGGTTTAGGTAAGTTACGATACCGATTGAGTTGTAAACGTAGTTCTCACAGATTTCTTTGTTTACAGTGATGCCGTCGATACATTTATCACGTAGGTTCACACACGCATTGTGTAGTAGAGAGATAGACTCAAACATGCTTTGTGCGATAACTGGTTCCATTACGTTTAGCTGTAGCTGACCGCCTTCTGCTGCGAAAGAAACCGTGTTGTCGTTACCTAGAACTTTGAAACAAACTTGGTTTACTACTTCTGGGATAACTGGGTTTACTTTCGCTGGCATGATTGAAGAACCTGCTTGCATTTCAGGTAGGTTCAACTCGTTTAGACCCGCGCGAGGACCAGAAGAAAGTAGACGAAGGTCGTTACAGATCTTCGATAGTTTCACTGCTAGACGTTTTAGCGCGCCGTGAGTCATTACGTATGCACCACAGTCAGAAGTCGCTTCGATTAGGTCTTCTGCAGGCACAACGTCAAGGCCAGTTACTTCTGCTAGGTGTTTCACTGCTAGAGCTTGGTAACCAGTTGGAGTGTTAAGACCAGTACCGATTGCGGTTGCACCTAGGTTGATTTCTAGTAGGAGTTTAGATGTGTAATCTAGAGCACGAATCTCTTCGTTTAGCGTTACAGCCCAAGCGTGGAACTCTTGACCAACAGTCATTGGTACTGCGTCTTGAAGCTGAGTACGACCCATCTTCAATACGTCTTTGAATTCAGTTGCTTTAAGATCGAATGCGCCTTTTAGGTATTCAATCGCTTCCATTAGTTTGTGTACGCTGTTGTAAACCGCGATACGGAAACCAGTTGGGTACGCACAGTTAGTAGATTGGCTCTTGTTAACGTGGTCGTTCGGGTTGATGAACTCGTATTGGCCTTTTTCTTTGCCCATCAGTTCAAGTGCAACGTTCGCGATAACTTCGTTAGTGTTCATGTTAACGGAAGTACCCGCGCCGCCTTGGAATACGTCTGAAGGGAACTGATCCATACACTTGCCTGTTTCTAGGATCAAATCACACGCTTCTAGGATGTAGTTAGCAACTTCTTTAGGAATGGCGCCAAGTTCTTTGTTCGCCAACGCCGCTGCTTTCTTCGTCATCACCATGCCGCGTACGAACTCAGGTACGTCAGAAATAGTTACGTTAGAGATGTTGAAGTTTTCGATCGCACGTAGGGTATGAATGCCGTAGTACGCATCAGCAGGGACATGACGTTGACCTAATAGATCTTCTTCAATACGAGTGGCTTGGTTTGCTGTTTTTGGAGCATCAGATAGGGTAGCCATAGCAGGATCCTTAGATGATAATTCTGATAATAAAGTTATTTATTAGCCATTTCTGCAATCTAGAATCCATTCATCAGAATTTTTGGCTGGAAAATCCGTCCTGACTTATGTGGCACATCATACTGCACCTAGCGCATAAAAATAGTAACTAGATCACCTTTTTCGCTTTTCATGAGTCAATAATTTGCAAAGTATGAACGGGTTATTAATAACCCTTTGTGGGTATTCAATTTTCCTCGACAAACATGGTTTTTTAGAGTTCGAAATTGGCACTTTTCAAGCACGAAAAAATCGGTATGCGCACAAATGCAACGCATAAATGTATAGCGTGTTTTCGCAAAGTTTGCCTGTGTGTTCGCCTGAATAAAAAAGCCATGAGTATGAACACGCTTTTTTACAACGATTCGTTTGAGGTTACTTGGCTTTTACCATTACACTGAATTAAACAAAGGAGGGCGTGTGTTTCCTATCTTATTATTGGCGTTTATTTTCGTCCCAATCATTGAAATTGGCTTATTTATTCAGGTGGGGGGCTTTTTAGGTCTCTGGCCAACCATCGCATTAGTGCTGATCACGGCATTTGTCGGCGCGTCATTAGTGCGCAGCCAAGGTATTCAAACCTTGATGTCTGTTCAGGGCCGTCTTGAACAAGGCGAAATTCCAGCACAGCAAATTTTTGAAGGTGTGATGCTAGCGGTTGCCGGTGTGCTATTGCTGACTCCCGGCTTTATGACCGACGCGTTGGGTATGGTGGTATTGCTGCCTGCGCCGCGTGCCGCGATTGCAAAATACTTGATGAGCAAGATGGTCGTCAAAACCATGCATGGTGGTGGCTTCCAAGGTGGTTTTTCAAACCAAGGGCCATTTGAGCAAGATCCGTTTCATCGTGACCCGTTTGATTCTCGCTCGGACAACGGCAACACCTTCGAAGGTGAATTCGAGCGTAAAGATGACGATGATCGTAATAAGCTCAACTGATTGAATCAGTGAATCAAGAAAACAAAAGGGCGCATTCCGCGCCCTTTTTTTGTGTCTGGAATTCGTTGAGCTTACAACGCCCCTTCAAAGCCCATTTGACGCCAGGCTTCAAAAGCAATGATCGCAACGGCATTCGAAAGGTTCAGGCTGCGCGCGTCTGGCATCATTGGGATGCGAATACGCTGTTCCATTGGCAAGCCTTCAATGATCTCTGCTGGTAGGCCGCGAGTTTCAGGACCAAACATCAACACATCACCTGCTTGGTATTGCGCATCAACGTGGTGACCTGTGGTTTTGGTGGTGCAAGCAAACAGACGGTAATTGCCTTGCTTTTCTTTATCGAGATATTCCAAGAATGCTTGATAGTTCTTATGACGCGTTACGCGAGCCAAATCGTGATAATCCAATCCTGCGCGACGGACTTTTTTCTCTTCCAGATCGAAACCCAGCGGTTCAATCAAATGCAGGTTTGCACCGCAGTTGGCACAAAGTCGAATGATGTTGCCGGTGTTCGGCGCGATTTCTGGTTCGTATAAAGCGATATCAAACATGGTATTGAGATAGAGTTGGTCAAAGAGAGGGGCAGTATATACCCAAGTGCAGCGACTTGGGTACAAAAGAGGGCTTGGCGCTTACCAACCTTACCCCTTCATCGTTAGCGGTTACACGAGCGCGCGAGCGTAGTTCTCTTCGACGGCGCGCCAGTTCACCACATTCCACCAAGCGTCGATGTATTCTGGTCGACGGTTCTGATAACTGATGTAGTACGCGTGCTCCCACACATCTAATGCAAGGATAGGCTCGCCGCGTACATCGGCCACGTCCATTAACGGGTTATCCTGATTGCTGGTGGAGGTGATGTGGATGTCGCCATCTTTCACAACTAACCATGCAAAGCCAGATCCAAACGTATTAACGGCTGCTTGAGCGAATTCGTCTTTGAACTTTTCGAAGTGACCAAACTTGTCGTTGATGGCTTGCGCAAGTGCGCCTTGTGGTTCACCGCCGCCTTCTGGCGACATGCAATTCCAGTAAAGGATGTGGTTGTAGTAGCCGCCGCCATTGTTGCGAATGGCTGGGCTATGTTGCGAAACGGCTGCGAAGATTTCGTCTAGCGATTGTGTTTCAAGATCACTGCCTTGCACGGCGGTGACGAATTTATCGAAGTAAGTCTTGTGGTGTTTGCTGTAATGCACTTCCATGGTTTTTGCGTCGATGTATGGCTCTAACGCATCGTATGGGTAAGGCAGAGCGGGAAATGTATGCGACATAGTAAATCCTCCTTAATCGGAGGATTTACTCTAGTGTTAATGAAAATCATTATCAACTAAAATCTTGTAGGGTTATTTGCCTACTTTAACTAAAGGCAACGTGATGGAGACGCGCAAACCTCCCAGTGGGCTGCGGCTTGCGACTATCGTACCGCTGTGCTGACGAATCGCACTTTCGGTGATGGTTAACCCTAATCCTGTGCCGCCAGAGTGACGATCACGAGCAGTAGACACACGATAAAATGGACGGAAAATCGCTTCTAACTCTTCATCCGGCACACCATCACCGTTGTCATCGACGGTAATCGTCAGTGTGTCAGTCTTGTCTTGAATGTCGATCTGCACTTCATCTTTTCCGTAATAAATCGCGTTGCGGATGATGTTTTCTACCGCGCTCATCAACAGTTTTGGGTTGCCTGAGATATGTCGCTCAGGGATCTCTGAATAGCGGAGTGTTTTACCCATTTGCTCGGCTTCAAACTGCGCATCTTTAATGATCTCTTCCCACAAACTTTCTATTGGCTGTGTCTCGCGTGTCATGTGGCTGTTCACCTGCATGCGCGAGAGCTCAAGCAATTCGCTGATCATCTGCTCAAGGCGCTGCGCTTCGGTATCAATGCGAACCAACTCAGGGCTGTCACCCTGTTTGCGCGTCGCTAATGCACTGGCCATGCGCAATCGAGTGAGTGGCGAGCGTAATTCGTGAGAAATGTCCGACAGTAAACGCTGCTGACCTGAAATCATCTGATTCACCGCTTCGACCATTTGGTTGAAGCTGCTGCCCGCTTGACGAAATTCTGCGGTGCCTTTTTCAAGATTCGGATCGATGACGAACTCACCTTTTGCTACTCGCTGCGCGGCGGCTTCAAGGCGTCGTGCGGGTTGGCTCAGCGCCCAAGCAAGCCACAGCAGTAATGGCGTGCTCACCAGCATGACGGCCAACAGTAACTGGAATGGGTGGTCGAAGAGACGCAGCAGCAGCGGTGGTGGCTCGTTCCATTTAAAGCCAACGTACATCAGCAGTTCAGAGTCGGCCAGAACGATTGGCACAGGGCCGGCAATCATATAGCGGCCATAAAGTCTCTGTTTTGGCTTGTTGTAATCTTCAATACTGGTGACAAAGTTTTGCATCGCACGCAGTTGAAAGTTGCTGCGCTTATCGGTGGTTAAGACGTTGCCGTTATAATCCGAAAAGAACACTCGTGGTCGTGGGTCATGCTTACCTGCGCGATTGCCCTCTACGCGGAACAAAATGCGTCCTAGGTCGGTTTCTTTGCTGTATTTGTTTTGAATGGCATCACGCGTTTCAATGATCCGTTGATAATGCTCTTCTGGGATGTCGCGTGCTTTCCTTGGATCCAAATGTGGCAGTGATAGCACGGCTATCAACACCAACAGCATAGTGAACCAAAAGATGGCAAAGATGCGTCCATACAAGCTATTAATCTTTGGCAGTTTGATGCGTGATAGGCGCATTAATCCTCCTCAAGCAGCATATAGCCGCGACCACGTAGGGTTTTGATGCGCGGTTTGCCATTGCTTTGGTCGGGCAGCTTTTTGCGTAAGTTCGACACATGCATATCGATTGCACGGTCAAAGGCTGCCAGTCGTTTACCTAGTACGTCGAGGCTCAACGTCTCTTTGGTGAGTACGTGCCCTGGATTTTGGACAAAGTGGGTCAACAGCGCGAACTCGGTTGCGGTTAGATCCAGCAATTGTTGATCGCAGTAAGCCTCTTGCTTGCCCGGATACAGGCGCAACTCTTGGTACTCAATACAATCGCTGTTTTTGCCGTTTTTCTGCGTGTTACTGGTGCGACGTAAGATCGCGCGAATACGAGCGAGCAGCTCTCGGTCACTGAAAGGTTTTGGTAAGTAGTCATCTGCGCCGAGCTCTAAACCGATCACTCGATCAATCTCTTCGCCTTTGGCGGTCAACATCAACACGGGGGTTTCCCAGTTCTCTCGCAGACGCTTCAGCGTTTCCATACCATTCAATTTTGGCATCATTACATCCAGTAGGATGAGGTCGATATCGCTGTTGATTGCGGCAAGGCCGGCTTCACCGTCGTTTGCTTCACTGACTTCGAATCCTTCGAAGCTGAGCACCTCTTTTAATAGGCTTGTCAGTTCTATGTCGTCATCAATTAAAAGAATGTTTGCCATCGGGGCACCTTTGGTCAGTTACCGTTTACTTAATATTACATTGGATTGATGTGCGACGAAGAGGGCAAAAATCACTCTTTACGATTCTTTACGCTCCCTATACGCCGCTTTACCTAGCGAGTCGTATTCTATACTCAAGCGCTGTGAAAACAGCCCAGAAGAATCACTCACTTGTGTAAGGAATCGAATTATGAAATCTGCAAAAAAACTTGTGTTAGCTGCTGTTGTTCTACCTCTAACTTTAGGCACTGCGAGTGCATTCGCATTTGGCGGTAAAGATCACCACAAAGGCCCACGTGATGAATGTGGTATGGGTATGGACCGCGGCATCATGCGCGATTTGAACTTAACTGATGCACAAAAAGACCAACTGCAATCTTTCCGTGATGCAAACCGTGCGGAAATGAAAGGCAAATATTCACAAAACCGCGAAGCACGCATGGCAGAGCGCCAAGCGCATCACGCGAAAATGCAGTCTCTATTGCTAGCGGATACGTTCGATGAAGCGCAAGCCACTGCTCTAGCGAAAGAGATGGTTGAGCGCCAAAC
The DNA here is from genome assembly GCF_000960545.1 of Vibrio sp. S457-15. NCBI lineage: Bacteria > Pseudomonadati > Pseudomonadota > Gammaproteobacteria > Vibrionales > Vibrionaceae > Vibrio > Vibrio sp. S457-15. Next base: position 38,024 of record NZ_JYOQ01000042.1, read on the forward strand.
TGAGCACCGCGTGAAAATGCTGGAGAGAAAACACCAAATGTTGAGCGTGCTGACTCCAGAGCAAAAAGCTGAATTTGTAAAACTGCAAAACGAGCGCATGCAAGAATGTGGTGACCAAATGCAACAACGCATGGGAAAACACCGCAATAATTAAGTCATGATCCGATGATATATATGAAGAGGCAGCCACAGGTTGCCTCTTTTTGATCTGGCGATTTCACGCGCATTCAACGTATACTCAAAATACGGTTTGAGTTAACTCTTTGATTATGAAACAGCAATATGCACGCTTAGTCACGACGGCAGCTTGGACAGCAACCATAGTGGCGACGCTTCTTCTCATTGTAAAAGTCATCACATGGTGGGTGACGGGATCGGTCAGCCTATTGGCATCGCTTATTGATTCTATGCTGGACATCGCCGCTTCAGTGGTGAATTTGGTGGTGGTTCGCTATTCGCTGCAACCAGCCGACAGAGAACACACTTTTGGGCATGGTAAGGCCGAGTCTCTCGCTGCGTTGGCACAGGCGATGTTTATCTCCGGCTCTGCGGTATTTTTGATCCTAAATGGTATCGATCGTTTCTTCAGGCCACACGAACTGAACGCGCCGGAGCTGGGTGTGTATGTCTCCTTGTTTGCGATGATGGTGACGTTTGGTTTGGTCATGTTCCAGAAACGCGTGGTGCGCATCACGGGCAGCCAAGCAATCGCGGCAGATTCGTTGCACTACCAAACGGATTTATACATGAACGGGGCGATCATGGTCGCGCTTGGGCTCAGCTATTTTGGTGTAACGCAAGCGGATGCGGTCTTCGCGATTGGTATTGGTATCTTCATTCTTTACAGCGCCTTCAAAATGGTCAGCGAAGCGATTCAAACGTTGCTCGACAGAAAGCTGCCCGATGAAGAGCTTGAGCAAATTAACCAAGCTTGTTTGAGCGTGAAAGGCGTGCTGGGCGTACATCAGTTGCGTACCCGTATGTCTGGTCCAACACGTTTTATTCAATTGCATTTGGAATTGGATGACAACTTGCGTTTAATTGAGGCGCATTATATTGCCGATAAAGTGGAAGATAACTTGTTGGCATTGTTCCCAGAGGCGGATGTATTGATCCATCAAGATCCGTTGTCGGTGGTATTTGGGCCAGAAAAAGAGCAAAAAGCACAAGATTGGTAAGAGTCGAAAAAACGTTTTGATCTTAACGACAAACAAGCGCTTATTGACTATCTTTCCATCAATGCTTATTAAGATTCGTGATCCTGATGTGAATCAACAAAGTTTCAAAGAGAAACTGTAATACTCTTACATAAGTAGAAAAGTTACATAAAAAAGTGCGTTTTAATTGGTATTCCTGTAGAGGAAATGTAACATAACGCACAGTTCTGGATTATGCAGGTTGCTTGGTAACAAGGGGCCTAAAAGAAAATTAAATAATTGATTGCCAAAGATCGAGGGTGAGCATGATTAAGAAGATCGGTGTTTTAACAAGTGGCGGTGACGCACCTGGTATGAACGCTGCTATACGCGGCGTAGTACGTACAGCACTATCCGAGGGATTGGAAGTTTTCGGTGTGTACGACGGCTACCTAGGCCTATACGAAGGCCGCATCGAGAAGCTAGATCGTTCTAGCGTTTCAGATGTGATCAACAAAGGTGGTACGTTCCTAGGTTCTGCACGTTTCCCTGAATTTAAACAAGTGGAAGTGCGTGAAAAAGCGATCGAGAACCTAAAGAAACATGGTATTGACGCGCTAGTCGTGATCGGTGGCGACGGTTCGTACATGGGTGCGAAGAAACTGACTGAAATGGGTTACCCATGTATCGGTCTTCCAGGCACAATCGATAACGATATCGCTGGTACTGACTACACAGTGGGCTACCTAAGTGCACTAAACACAGTTATCGATGCAATCGACCGTCTACGTGATACTTCTTCATCTCACCAACGTATTTCAATTGTAGAAATCATGGGCCGTCACTGTGGTGACCTAACTCTGATGTCTGCAATCGCGGGTGGTTGTGAGTACATCATCACTCCAGAAACTGGTCTAGACAAAGACAAGCTGATCAGCAACATCCAAGACGGCATCGCAAAAGGTAAGAAACACGCAATCATCGCGCTTACTGAGCTAATGATGGATGCAAATGAACTGGCTCGTGACATTGAAGCGGCTACAGGTCGTGAAACTCGTGCAACAGTACTTGGTCACATCCAACGTGGTGGTCGTCCAACTGCATTTGACCGCGTTTTAGCATCTCGCATGGGTAACTACGCTGTACATCTACTGCTTGAAGGTCATGGCGGTCGCTGTGTCGGTATCGTGAAAGAGCAACTTGTTCACCACGACATCATCGACGCGATCGAAAACATGAAGCGTCCAGTGCGTAACGATCTATACAAAGTTGCTGAAGAACTGTTCTAAGCAAGCTGAAATAGATAAAGAAAAACCGCGGCTTTCCGCGGTTTTTTTGTATTTGAGTATCAGCGAAAGGAAGCTGATGTATTGGGTAGAATCTTACGAAGCGCTGTTTTGTTCAATCAGCGTCAATTTACGTTCGCGCAACGCGAACATGTAACCCAGCAGTCCACCTAGTGTGTTGCCCAGCGCAATACCGATGAACAAGCCTTCAATGCTGTACACTTGGCTGCCAACCCATGCAGCAGGCAGCGTAAACACAAACAGGCGCATGAAGCTCCATTGGAAAGCGCGTAGCGGCTTGTGCATCGCATTCAGCCCACTCACCAACATCATCACAATACCTTGGAAACCATAGCTAAATGGAACCACGAGTAGATAGTGCCAAAGTAGATTCTTTACGGTTTCTTCTTGTGAAAATAACGCCGCTAAAGGAATGCTCAATGGCACCATCATCAAGAAGATAAAACCTTGGAACACCACTGCAAAACGCATACTGAGAAACAAACCAGAGAAAGCGCGCTGAGGATTTTTCGCCCCTAAGTTCTGCGCCATAAATGGCGTGAGTGCGGAGGTCAGCGACATCAACACTAAGATCAGAATCGACTCAATACGCTGCGCAGCGCCGTAAGCTGCCACCGCTGCCGTGCCGTGGCTAGATAGCAGCATCATCAAAATCGCGCCCGACAACGGATTCATCGCATTGGATAGCGCTGCAGGGGTGCCAATTTTTAACGTCTGTTGCCAATCTTGTTTCAGTGAGGCCCATTGAGGTTGTGCGAGCAGTTTTTCGCGTTTCACCAGCACATAGAAAGAGCCGCACAAAGCGCCTAGCCAACTAAAGGCACTCGCTATAGCTGCGCCTTGAATGCCAAGTTCTGGGAAGGGGCCGTAACCGAAAATCAGTAGTGGATCGAGCATGCCGTTGATCAGACCGGCCAACATCATGATCTTAGCGGGTGTCTTAGTGTCGCCAGTGGCACGGATCGCACTGTTGCCCGCCATTGGGATCACCAACAGTGGAATGGTGAGATACCAAACCTGCATGTATTGTTCGATGAGTGGAATCAGATCGTCGGCCGCGCCAAGGAAACGAAACAGTGGCGCAATGGTAGCAAAGCCAATAGAAGAAGCGATAGCGACGAGCAACACCGCCAACAGCAAACCGTGAGTCGTAAATCGCGCCGCTTGTGGAGCGTGACCTTGACCAAGTAAGCGGCCAATGTTGGTCGATAGCCCCATCCCGATCCCCATCGTGATGCAGTTAACCGCAAAGGTGACAGGAAACGTGTAGCTGATTGCCGCCAGGGCATGCGTCCCCAACAACGAGATAAAAAACGTATCCACCAAGTTAAACATCAAAATTGCGATCATGCCCATGGTCATGGGGACGGTCATCTTGCGCAGTGTTTCGGGAATGGGCGCGCTCAGCAAACCATGCTTATCTGTCGCGTGGCTTTCTGGCTTGTTCTTTTCCAGCATGTTGAACATCTATCTGGTGGGCAAACTGCAAGGATACAAGAAAGCGAGAAGCTGGGCGAGTGAGCATTTCGCACGCAAACCGTTGCTTAGCTGTTCGTTATTTTAACTAAGTCACAAAAAAAATACGTCTCCCCCTTGGGATTACTCGTTTGACCCCTTATATAGGGATCACGTGCCCCAACGCGGGCAATTATCAAATAAACATGGAAATTTTCAGGAGAGACGACCGATGAACATTCGTCCATTACATGACCGAGTTATCGTTGAACGTAAAGAAGTTGAATCTAAGTCTGCTGGTGGCATCGTTCTTACTGGTTCTGCTGCGGAAAAATCAACTCGCGGTGTTGTTCTAGCTGTAGGCAAAGGCCGCATCCTAGAAAACGGCACAGTACTACCGCTAGACGTAAAAGTTGGTGACACCGTTATCTTCGCTGAAGGTTACGGCACTAAAACTGAAAAAATCGACGGTAAAGAAGTGCTTGTCATGTCTGAAAACGACATCATGGCGATCGTTGAATAATAGCAATCATTGAGTAATTTTTTGCTCAGATTCAAATTGAAAATCAAACACAAAGAATTTTAGAAAGGAAATCAAAGATGGCTGCTAAAGACGTTAAATTTGGTAATGACGCACGAGTTAAGATGCTAGAAGGTGTAAACGTTCTGGCTGACGCAGTGAAAGTAACACTGGGTCCTAAAGGTCGTAACGTAGTTCTAGATAAATCTTTCGGTGCTCCAACCATCACTAAAGACGGTGTATCTGTAGCGCGTGAAATTGAGCTGGAAGACAAGTTCCAGAACATGGGCGCGCAAATGGTTAAAGAAGTAGCGTCTAAAGCAAACGACGCTGCGGGTGACGGTACAACAACAGCAACCGTACTAGCGCAAGCAATCGTAAATGAGGGTCTAAAAGCAGTTGCAGCGGGTATGAACCCAATGGATCTTAAGCGCGGTATCGACAAAGCTGTTGCAGCGGCAGTAGAGCAACTAAAAGAGCTTTCTGTTGAGTGTAACGACACCAAAGCAATCGCTCAGGTTGGTACTATCTCTGCGAACTCTGACGCAAGCGTAGGTAACATCATTGCTGAAGCAATGGAACGCGTTGGCCGCGACGGTGTTATCACTGTTGAAGAAGGTCAGGCTCTACAAGACGAGCTAGACGTAGTAGAAGGTATGCAGTTCGATCGCGGTTACCTATCTCCTTACTTCATCAACAACCAAGAAGCGGGCAGCGTTGAGCTAGAAAACCCATTCATCCTTCTAGTTGATAAGAAGATCTCAAACATTCGTGAGCTTCTACCAACTCTAGAAGCAGTAGCAAAAGCATCTCGTCCACTGCTAATCATCGCAGAAGACGTAGAAGGCGAAGCTCTAGCGACATTGGTTGTGAACAACATGCGTGGCATCGTGAAAGTTGCTGCGGTTAAAGCGCCTGGTTTTGGTGACCGTCGTAAAGCAATGCTACAAGACATCGCTATCCTAACTGGCGGTACTGTGATTTCTGAAGAAATCGGTCTAGAACTAGAAAAAGTAACGCTTGAAGATCTAGGTCAGGCTAAGCGCGTAAGCATCACGAAAGAAAACTCAACCATCATCGATGGTGCGGGTGAAGAAGCGATGATCCAAGGCCGCGTTGCTCAAATTCGTCAACAAATCGAAGACGCAACTTCAGACTACGACAAAGAGAAACTACAAGAGCGTGTTGCTAAACTGGCTGGCGGTGTTGCAGTAATCAAAGTTGGTGCAGCGACTGAAGTTGAAATGAAAGAGAAAAAAGACCGCGTAGAAGACGCGCTACACGCGACTCGCGCAGCGGTTGAAGAAGGCGTAGTTGCTGGTGGTGGTGTTGCACTAATCCGCGCTGCATCTAAGATTGTTGACCTAGAAGGCGACAACGAAGAACAAAACGTTGGTATCCGCGTTGCGCTACGTGCAATGGAAGCACCAATCCGTCAAATCACGAAGAACGCAGGTGACGAAGACTCTGTTGTTGCGAACAACGTGAAAGCGGGTGAAGGTTCTTACGGCTACAACGCAGCGACGGGTGAATACGGCGACATGCTAGAGATGGGTATCCTAGACCCAACTAAAGTAACTCGTAGCGCTCTACAATTTGCAGCGTCTGTCGCTGGTCTAATGATCACAACAGAAGCGATGGTAACTGACCTACCACAAAAAGAAAGTGCAGGCATGCCTGACATGGGTGGTATGGGCGGTATGGGTGGCATGGGCATGATGTAATCATCCCGCGCTATTCCAAGCCGAGTAGAACAAAAAGCCGAGGTGTGAACCTCGGCTTTTTTGCGTCTGGCGTTTGCCCACTGTGTATTTTTCAGTACAGGTAAAAGAAGATGTGAATTGTGAGGGATGCGTTCCGGCAGCGTCAGTGGAAAAACAGAAAAATAACTGAGATGAATTTTTTCTAGGGTAGTCAGATTGTTAAATATGACCTATTGCTAACACTTTTTGTGTCCGAATAGCGCAAAATCTGAACATTACACTATGTTGTAAATTACTGCTTACCATCATGGAGATAAAAATGAAAAAGCTTATGACGTCATTGGCTGTTGCAGCCACTATCGCATCACCTGTTGCTCTTGCGAACAGCACCCCTGTGATGTTTTCAACGATCGACCATACTAACGCTCCATCAAACTCTGCTGTTGGTGGTGTTCGTTTGGCGGTACTGCATGGCCAAGTAAACGAAGTAAAAGGCGTCGACTTCTCTGTTCTAGGTATGTCTGAAACTGACCGTACTACGGGTGTGAACTTCGGTCTGTTCTTTGGGGCAGCGAAAGTAAACCAAGAAATGAAAGGTGCGTCACTTGGTTTGGTTAACTGGAACCAAGGCCAAACAACCGGTGTGAACTTTGGTGCGGTAAACATCACGAACAACGTGAAAGGCCTAAACTGGAGTGCGGTGAACTACTCAGAAGGTTACACCATGGCAGACGTTGGTCTGGCGAGTATTTCTAAAAAGTCTAACTTCCAACTTGGCTTCTTCAACATGACAGACCAAATCGATGGCGTGCAAATTGGTCTGTTGAACTGTGCGGATAACGGCTTCTTCAAATGTTTCCCTATCATCAACTTCGCTAAATAATCTTAGCGAAAGCCTGATACAAAAAAGCCCGCGATGTTCGCGGGCTTTTTTATTGGAAAATTGAAACAGGCCAACCATTCTCTTATTTGATCAAGCGAGAGGAGGTTTTGCGCTGCTGAATTTTTTGATGAACACCGCGACGTAACGCCTTGATACGGTTTTCGGCTTTATCCACGCCAAGCAGAACGCTCAACGCAAGCAAGGTAATCACGACCGATTGCATTAAGTAACCGAGGCCGATCATCAAACCGAGCCCAGCCAGTACCCAAATGACGGCTGCCGAAGTGACGCCATGGATTTTGCCATCCAGCGTCATCATCACGCCTGCACCCAAGAAGCCGACGCCAGTAATTATCTGACCAAGCACACGAGCTTGGTCGAGCGTGTTTGGTGATAACGACACTGCCATCGACATAAACAGGTAGGTACCTGAAATAATGAGAATTGCTGTGCGAATACCTACTGGTTTACCACGGGTTTGGCGTTCTATGCCAATCATTAACCCATTGATGGCACAGCAAAATAGGGCAGGCCAACTGAATGGGCCAAGATCGAAAATTTGTTCGAATGTTGTATGCATCTTGACCTCCAAAGCAGCGGAGTATGCATAGACTTATCCTGCAAAGCGAACAAAAAGGATCGTTCGTGTCGACAAATTTACATTGAACATCTGCTTCTGGTTTGGAGCGCGACGATGAGCTAAATGGAGAGAAAAAACGATCAAATTGGCGATGATCTTATTTTATCGTTTTGATGGAATGACTTTATTAAGCAATAGACATAAAAAAGGCCAGTATGAGACTGGCCTTGGTGACTATTGCACTTGCCGTTTAACGGTAAACGCGAGGGTTAGTTGCACCCCAGATAGTGTAGTGCTCAGGCAGAATACGACCGCTTTTCTCTTCGGTTTCTTCTGCTGTGATTTCTTCAAAGCCTTGGCGGCCAAATACAACTACTTCGTCGTTTGCCTGAACACCAATGATGTCAGTGACATCAACCATAGTAGTGTTCATTGACGCTTTACCCATTACGCGAGCACGCTGACCGTTGATCAGAACGTCAGCTTTGTTGCTTAGTGAACGGGCGAAACCGTCTGAGTAGCCGATAGGCAGGTTAGCCAGGATAGAGTCACGCTCTAAAACTTTAGTGCTGCCGTAGCCGATTGTGCTGCCTGCAGGGAAGAAGTGCAGTGATGCTACGCGTGTTTTGAAAGACACGATGCGCTCGTAAGGTAGGGTTGCAGGGTAATCACCGTACAGCATGCCGCCAGGACGAACCATATCCAGATGTGCTTCAGGCAGATTTAGCGTGATGTAAGAGTTAGCCACGTGTAGTGTGATGTCTTTACGTTTCAGACCTGCGCTGTCCATTAGCCACTTTGTTTCTACTTTGAAACGGTCAACCTTGCGGCGGATTTCATCAAGACCTTCATTCGGGAAGTGGGTCATCATACCTACGATTTTTAGGTTAGGATCGCTTGCGATTTCCACACCTTCAACCTGACCTTCATACGTTGTCAGATCCAGACCATTACGACCCATGCCTGAAGTATTCAGAGCAAGGTGAACAGGAATAACGGTATTGTAGTTGTATGCAATCTCGATGATTTGATCCGCCTGCATCTTAGTGCCAATCAGCTCTTCGATTTCGTACTGTACGCCGTTTTCAATTTCGTTGCGGCTAGCCGCACGGACACGCATGATCTTGCCTTCGAAGCCGTGCTCACGCACTACGCGAGCTTCTTCATTACTGGTGATACCTACACATGCAACGTTGTTCGCGATGATGCTAGGCATCAGGCCTGCGATACCGTTACCGTACGCGTCAGCCTTCATGATGGCACAGATCTGAGTGTTGCCCTTTAGATCCTTCTGAAGCAACTGAATATTATTTGAAAATGCCTGAGTATCAATTTCCAGCCAAGCGTTGCTCGCCTGAACGCGCTCTTCGCGCTCGCTGTCATCAAAATCAACTAGCAGAGGAGCGGCATGTGCGGCTGTTTGGCCCATCAGAGCCAGTGCAGTTAGGCTAAGTTTCAGTTTCAAAGGATATCTCCTGTTATGAGTTTTTTCTTCTTGTTGGTTGAAGTTAAAGTGTAAATAGATGCACAACGTCGCGTAGCGCAGTAGCCTTGCGTTTCCGCTCTTCAACCCCTTGTTGTGCGTCCTTAGCAGATAATCGGTTTTCTTCGGCACTGTTGCTCAGTGCGGCAAGATTGAATGATAAGTGTTCGCAGGAAAAGGTCTCTCTTTGACCGATTCAGTCCTCTCTTCCATGCTTTGGTAACGGTTGAGATTTCGCTGCGTAAACCGTTAAGTGAGGCGTTGGCCTGGTCGACAGAATGCTTGGTTACGTCCCGAATCATCGGTTTCAGCTAGGTAATGGTTGCTGCAATACTTTCTGGTGGACTGGTTAACTTTCCGCAGGGCTGCCTTAAAGGCGATGAAGGCATTTACCATTGCGTAGACTTCACGTTTACTGGCTACCGTTCTTTACGTCTTTCATCTTCAGTTTGGTTGAATATGGATGTCGTAAACTCGACCATTTTTCATCACAATAGTGTGATTTTCATTCCATATTTTGTGTCGCAAATAATCTAGGCGGCAGAGACTACATGAGACTTAAATGTTTTAGAACGGTTTGGTGTCTTTTTTATTGAGTTTTCTGAAAATAAACAAAAATTAGAGAGAAATCGTAAGATTTTGTGCCTCGACCGACACAAAATCTCATGATTTGTAGGGGTTATAGATGGTTATGCAAGGTGTAGGTCGAGCGGCGTTTTGCTTTTTCGGCCGCCGATTTCACGGGTGAGGGTCGGGATCAGGTAGCCAGAGACGTTTTCTAATAAGCCTGCCATTAGTTGTCGGGCTCGTTCGTCATCGACCATAAAGTGAGCCGCTCCCTGGACTTTGTCTAGCACGTGCAAGTAATACGGCAGGATCCCAGCATCGAACAGGGCCTCGCTGAGCTGGCTCAGGGCATCAACGGAATCATTAACGCCTCTTAATAAAACTCCCTGGTTTAGCAGGGTGACATTGGCTTCTTTTAGTTTTTTCATTGCCTGGCGCAGCTCATCGTTAATCTCATTAGCATGGTTGATGTGCGTAACCAGGATAATTTGCAAGCGTGACGCTTTTAGCAACTGACACAGCTCATCTGTGATTCGAGCTGGGATCACTACAGGCAAACGGCTGTGAATGCGCAGACGTTTGATGTGCGGAATCTGAGCTATGTGTTCCAGCAGCCAATGAATCTCATCGTCTTTTGCCATTAGTGGATCACCGCCAGAGAAAATCACCTCATTGAGCTCTGGTTTTTCCGCCATGTATTCGATGCACTGGCTCCAAGCTTGTTTGCCGCTCTTGTTCTCTTGATATGGGAAGTGACGACGGAAGCAATAACGGCAATTCACCGCACAGCCGCCTTTGACGATCATCAGCACTCGGTTTTTGTATTTATGCAGTAATCCCGGGATCGCATTGTCCTGTTCGTCAAGAGGATCATTGGAATAGCCTGCATGCACTTCAAACTCGTCACTCAAGGGTAAAACCTGACGCAAAAGAGGGTCTTTAGGATTGCCTTTTTCCATCCTATCGACAAAACTTTGCGGTACACGCTGTGCAAACAGCTTGCGTGCGGCAAACCCGTCTTGCCACGGTGAGGGATCTATTTCCAGTATTTCGAGCAATTTTGCAGGATCAGAGATCCCATTCGCCAACTGTTTGAGCCAGTTTTGCTCAACAGAATCGACTTTTCGGGTTATTATGTGCGGCATTGGAATTTAGCTCTAAGAATGTAAGAGGAAAAAATGGCTACAGTTAGCACCAATGAATTTAAAGGCGGTCTTAAGTTAATGCTTGATAATGAGCCTTGTGTAATTCTGGAAAACGAATACGTTAAACCAGGTAAAGGCCAAGCGTTCAACCGCGTGAAAATTCGTAAACTTCTTTCTGGTAAAGTGCTAGAGAAAACATTCAAGTCTGGTGACACTTGTGAAGTGGCAGACGTAATGGATATCGACCTAGATTATCTATATTCAGACGGCGAATTCTACCACTTTATGAACAATGAAACGTTCGAACAGATCGCAGCTGACGCGAAAGCGGTAGGTGAAAACGCTAAGTGGTTGGTAGAAAACAACACTTGTATGATCACTCTTTGGAACGGTAACCCAATTACCGTTACTCCACCAAACTTCGTTGAGCTAGAAGTTACAGATACTGATCCAGGTCTGAAAGGTGATACTCAAGGTACTGGTGGTAAACCAGCTACACTAGCAACTGGCGCTGTTGTTCGTGTTCCACTATTCATCGCAATTGGCGAAGTGATCAAAGTTGACACTCGTACTGGTGAATACGTAGGTCGTGTGAAGTAATTAATACTTCTCTGAGAAAGGTCGCTTCGGCGGCCTTTTTTATTGCCCGCAATTTCCCTTTTCTACTGCTTTTCAGCGAAATACGAAGCTCACCGCATATTCTTATCTATTTTGTATTATTCGTAAAAATCGCATTAATTTCATGAATCTTTCGATTATTTCTTAATGTAACAATTTGATACATTAACACATGTTGTCAGCGAGTTGCATAGCAGCTTGATTTTCATCGATTTAACTCAATGACAACCGAAATAATAAGGAGAAAAACATGGAAAGCAGAAGCTTAGGACAAGGCTTAAAAGTAGAAGAACGACGTCAGTTGCTTCACCGCGGGATAAAAGCGGCATTGATTGGTGTGCCTTTATTGGCTGTAGGCTTAACGATCAACAGTTCGGTTTTGATGACAGATGCGGGCTATAGTTATGTGCATCAAAACAACATCACTGGTGAGTTGGATGTGTTTACTGAACCTGGTATTCATTTCCGGATGCCGTTTCTATCCAAAATCACTAAGTACGATCAAGTGATCACTGTGTCTTTTGGTAACAGCAAGGGTGAAGACTTTTACCAACGTCTTGATTCGGTTCAAGTTCGTTTCGCTGATACCTATATTGGCCAAATACCAGTGACGTTCCGCTTTAAATTGAGTAACGATCCAGAAGCTCTAAAAAAGATGCATCGTGAGTTTCGCAATAACAACAACTTGATCGACGCGCTGCTTGTGAAAAATGCGCGTAACGTGACAGTGATTACCGCCACGCAATACACCGGAGAGGAGTTTTTCCAAGGTGGTTTGAACCAGTTCAAATCGAAACTTGGCGATCAGTTGCGAGAGGGTATTTATCTTACAGAGCGACGTCAGGTTGAAGTGGAAGAACTGGACCTTGCGCCTGTTGGGGTGAATCAGGCTAACGCGAACCAATTGCAACGTACCAATCAGCTGGTTTGGAAAACCGTGCCAGTCGTAGACAAAACCGGGCAACCGATTCGTCAAGATAACCCGTTGCAACAATACGGTATTCAGGTAACGCAGGTGACCATTGGTGATCCACAACCAGAGAAACAGCTCGACCAATTGCTGGCGGATAAAAAACGTTTAGTGGCGGATCGCATTCGTGCGATTCAGGAACAAGAAACGTCGAAAGCACAGGCAGAAACGGAGCAGTTACGGAAAGAAATTCAACGTACTCGTGAAGTGCAAGATGCACAGCGTCAGAAAGAGTTGGCGATTATTTCACAGCAAAAAGAGGTCGAGGTTGCGCGCCAAATCGCGGAACGTGAAATCGTCGAAGTGGAAAAAACCAAACGACTTGCAGAAGTTGAGAAAGAGAAAGAGTTGGCAATTGCCGAGGCTAACTTAGCGATTCAAAAAGCAAACGCACTTTCCGCAGAGTTTGAAGCGAAAGCGATATTAGCGAAAGGTCGCGCAGAATCTGAAGTTCTAAAAGGTAAGTATGCGGCGTTAGGAGCAAACCGTGAAGTTTACTTGGCGGAATTGAATCGAGACGTAGCGAACTCGTTGTACAACAACTTGCAAAACTTCCAAGTTCAGATGCCACAAAACTACATCGGTGGAAGTGACGAAACGGGCTTGAAAACGAACTTAGATGTGATTACTGGCTTTGGTGCTCTGGGTCTTATGGACCAAACAAAGAAGGTCACACAGCAATAAGATCATGGGTGGTCAAAAGCTTAAAAAGCAAAAAGATCATTGGTAACCCAAAGCAATAAAAAAGCTGGCATTGAGCCAGCTTTTTCTTTTGGGTCAGTCTCTTAAATCATGAAGATAAAGATAACTGCTAGTGCAGTGATTAAGCCTGCAAATGCGTAACATGCTACTTTACCAATCACACCTGTGTGGAATTTAAGGTCATGCATGCCGTGGTGTACACGGTGCATTGCATGCCACATTGGCAATGCTAGCGTGCCAATGATGAATAGCGCACCGATGATGCTGGTTGCGAATGCAGAGACACGCTCGTAGCTCATCGCTTCTGCGTCAATCACGCCTAGTGGTACCAAGATACCTAGCACAAGAACAGTGATTGGCGTCAGCATCGCGAACCAAGTACCGCCCGCACCAAACAGACCCCACCAGATTGGCTCATCAGAACGTTTTGGTGATGTGTTTACACTATAATTCGGTTTCATTGCTCAGCTCCTTACACCACGATGAGAACGATCAGTGAGATGAACGCAACAGCGGCCCACTGAGTCAATACGATGATTTTCTTGTCCACTGGTTTGCCTTTCAAACGAATTGGCATTACTTGTGGCATCATGCTGAAGAAAGTTTGAGCGTGGAATAGGCTACCTAGCAGCGCAACGATGTTGATTGCGACTACGACTGGGTTCGCCATGAACGCTAACCAACCTTGCCAAGCTTCAGGACCTTTCACCAAGCAACCTAAACCGAAAGTTAGGAACAGAGTGAATAGGATCAAAGGAAGCACAGTCGCTTCACGTAGCATGTAGAAGCGGTAGAAAGGATGGTTCTTCCACCAAGTGCGTTTTACTTCACGAACGTAAGGTTTACGGTTGCTCATCCTTATGCCTCCTGAGGTTTCAACATAGCAATCACGAAGTCCATAGAAGACTCCACTTTGCCTTGGTTTACTGCCGCTGCTGGGTCAACGTTCTTTGGACAAACTTCAGAACAGTAACCAACAAACGTACAACCCCAAGCACCGTTTTCACCGTTGATAAGCTTCATGCGCTCATCTTTACCGTTGTCACGGCTGTCTAGGTTGTAGCGGTGCGCTAGCGTTAGTGCCGCAGGACCGATGAACTCTGGGTTTAGACCAAACTGAGGACATGCTGCGTAGCAAAGACCACAGTTGATACAGCCAGCGAACTGCTTGTATTTCGCCATCTGTTCTGGCGTTTGCAAGTTCGTACCGTCTTCTGGTTTACGGTCGTTACCAATGATGTATGGTTTGATTGCTTCAAGACGTTCGATAAACGGTGTCATATCAACAATCAAGTCTTTCTCGATAGGGAAGTTTGCTAGAGGCTCGATAGTCACGCCGTCTGGGTAGTCACGTAGGAAGCTCTTACAAGCAAGTTTCGGTACGTTGTTCACCATGATGCCGCAAGAACCACAGATCGCCATACGGCAAGACCAACGGTAAGACAGATCTTTGTCTAGGTGATCTTTGATGTAGCCAAGTGCGTCAAGCACAGACATGGTTTCATCGAATGGTACTTCGAATGTTTGCTTGTATGGTTCTGCATCTTTTTCTGGGTCGTAACGCAGGATGTCTACTTTTTGAATGCGATTTGCTGACATTATGCTTGCTCCTCTGCGTTCTTCTCTTCAGCCGCTGCTTTTTCTGCTGCTTCACCGTATAGACGAGCTTTTGGTTGTGACTTAGTGATGGTCACATTGCTGTAATCGATGCTTGGTGCTGAATCTGGTTTGTAGAAAGCAAGTGAGTGTTTTAGGAAGTTCACGTCATCACGCTCTGTACAACCATCGTCTAGACGTTGGTGCGCGCCGCGAGATTCTTTACGTAGAATCGCAGAGTGAACCATCGCTTCAGCGACTTCTAGGCCGTAACCCACTTCGATTGCATATAGAAGGTCTGTGTTGAACACTTTACCTTTGTCTTTGATGCTGATGCGTTTGTAGCGTTCTTTCAACTCAGTGATTTTGTCGATAGTCGCTTGCATCAAATCTTCTTGGCGGTAGATACCACAGCCCGCTTCCATGGTGTGACCCATTTCTGTGCGGATCTCTGCCCAGTTTTCGTCGCCTTCTTGGTTCATCAGTTTCGCGATGCGTTCTTCAACCGCTTTTACTTGCGCGTCAATTGCCGCGTCGTTCCAGCCTTTGAATTCTGCCGCACGTTTCACTGCGTTTTCACCAGCTACGCGGCCAAATACCACGAATTCAGCCAGTGAGTTAGAACCTAGACGGTTTGCACCGTGAAGACCAACAGACGCACATTCACCAACCGCGAATAGGCCTTTAATGCGAGTTTCACAACCGCCGTCTGTTTCAATACCACCCATGGTGTAGTGAACGGTTGGACGAATTGGAATCGGCTCTTTTGCAGGGTCCACGTTTACGTAAGCTTTTGCTAGCTCACAGATGAACGGTAGACGCTCTTGTAGGTACTCTTCACCAAGGTGGCGAAGGTCTAGGTGCACCACGTCACCCAGTGGGTGTTTGATGGTGTTGCCTTTCTGTTGTTCGTGCCAGAAAGCTTGAGAAACTTTGTCACGAGGACCCAGTTCCATGTATTTGTTCTTCGGTTGGCCAACTGGAGTTTCAGGGCCCATGCCGTAATCTTGTAGGTAACGGTAGCCGTTCTTGTTAACGATGATACCGCCTTCACCACGACAACCTTCTGTCATCAGGATACCTGTGCCAGGAAGACCTGTTGGGTGGTATTGAACGAATTCCATATCACGTAGAGGAACGCCGTGACGGTAAGCCATTGCCATACCATCGCCCGTTACGATACCGCCGTTGGTGTTACAGTGGTAAACACGGCCCGCGCCACCTGTTGCTAGAACAACAGATTTTGCTTTGATAGTAACAAGCTCGCCTTCAGACATGTGAATAGCAATCAGACCTTGAACTTCGCCTTCATCAACAAGCAGATCCACCACAAAGTACTCATCAAAACGTTTGATGTTGCTGTACTTCATTGATGTCTGGAATAGCGTATGAAGCATGTGGAAGCCAGTTTTGTCTGCAGCGAACCAAGTACGTTCAACCTTCATACCACCAAAGCGGCGTACGTTGACTTCACCGTTCTCTTTACGACTCCATGGGCAACCCCATTGCTCCATTTGGATCATTTCGCGAGTCGCGTTCTCTACAAAGTATTCAACAACATCCTGTTCACATAGCCAGTCACCACCGCCAACAGTGTCGTTGAAGTGGTTGTCTAAGCTATCTTCATCCTTGATAACTGCTGCTGAGCCACCCTCTGCAGCGACCGTGTGGGAGCGCATTGGATAAACTTTAGAAATCAGAGCGACTTCTAAGTCAGGGTTTGCTTCAGCCGCTGCAATAGCAGTACGAAGACCAGCGCCGCCTGCGCCGATGACTGCGATATCTGTGGTGATAATTTGCACAGTTATCCTCCAGTGTGTGATTGCGGAAATCCGCTTGTTATTGTGATTGCGAGGCGCTCTTTAAAAAGAACTCCCCAAAAGTAGTAGGGTTAGTGTAGATGAGCCACATGGCAGAAAAATTGATGTAATTGGGTTTTTGCTTCGGTAATGCACTTAAGGGCATAGAATTTATAGGTTATGTGACTGCTATCACGGCACGAAACATTTGAAACTCAAACGTCATATCCATGAATGTTAAATGAGTGTTGCCCGACATTGCTGTCATTGATAACAGGTTTTATTTCGAATGTTTTTTGTACTGCAGCACGAGTAATGCTTGCTTCAAATTTAAACAATGTGGCGGGAAAATAGAGAAGGGAAATTCCCCTCTCGTCGAACCGTGAAAAGCATGTAGAATGGGGTTTTTACGCGCTAAATTAGAGTTTTGAGAGACTTATTATGCAAACCAACTGGCAACCTACCGCTTCCATTGAGCAACTTCGTCAACGTGCGACGTTAATCGCCGCCATTCGTCAATTCTTTGCCGAGCGACAGGTGATGGAAGTGGACACGCCAGCGATGAGCCACGCGACCGTGACTGACATTCATTTGCATACTTTCCAAACCGAGTTTGTTGGCCCTGGTTACGCTGATGGCAGTAAGCTGTTCTTTATGACCAGTCCAGAATTCCATATGAAGCGCCTTTTGGCAGCGGGCAGTGGTTGTATTTATCAAATCAATAAAGCGTTTCGTAACGAAGAAAATGGTCGATACCACAACCCCGAGTTTACGATGTTGGAGTGGTATCGCGTTGGCTTTGACCACCATAAATTGATGGATGAAATGGATGACCTGTTGCAGCTGGTATTGAAGTGTGGCGCAGCGCAGCGCATGACGTATCAACAAGCCTTCATTGATGTGTTGGGTGTGTGTCCACTAGAAGGCTCGATGACTGAGCTGAAAGCGGCGGCAAGCAAGCTGGGCTTGAGTGACATTGCTGAGCCAGAAGAAGATCGCGATACGTTGCTGCAACTGTTATTTAGCGTGGGAGTAGAAAACAAAATTGGTCAGGATGTGCCGGCTTTTGTGTACGACTTCCCGGCGTCACAGGCGGCGCTCGCAAAAATCAATCCTCAAGATCATCGCGTCGCGGATCGTTTTGAAGTGTACTTTAAGGGGATAGAGCTGGCGAACGGATTCCATGAACTGGACAATCCGAAAGAGCAATTAGCGCGCTTTGAACAAGATAACGCAAAGCGTATCGAAATGGGTTTAAAACCGCAGCCGATCGATTATCATCTGATTTCTGCACTGGAAGCAGGGTTGCCAGACTGTGCAGGTGTCGCGCTGGGTATCGATCGTTTGATCATGCTGGCGCTAGGCTGTGACCACATTGATCAAGTCACGGCCTTTCCATTTCCAATCGCATAAGGATATCCAATGAACTTGACGGCTGCACGTTTCGTCATCTTGAGCTACGCCATATTGATCGCTTTTTTATCTCTGAGTTCAGGTGAACTACAAGACTGGGGCAATATCGCGTACCTCGACAAAATGCAGCACGCCATGGCGTACAGCGGCTTTGCGTTTTTAGGTTGCTTTTGCGTGTGGCGTTGGCGTCAACGTTGGGCGGTGGCGATGGGTATTTTGCTATTTAGCGCCGTCATTGAGTGGCTACAAGGCTATGTCGGCAGACAAACCTCTTGGTTAGACCTTGTCGCCAACTCGACTGGCATCTTAACTGGTCTGTTATGTTACCTTATTTGGAGCCTCTATCGACCTAGGTTGGTGAAGTCGCTATACTCGATTCGTTAACGAAGAGGGAATACGATAACAATGAAAACGCGCGACAAAATCGTCTACGCGGCACTGGAGTTGTTCAACCAACATGGTGAGCGCAACATCACCACCAATCACATTGCCGATCACATCGAAATTAGCCCTGGTAATCTGTATTACCACTTCCGCAATAAGCAAGAAATCGTTCGTGAGATCTTTGCGCTTTATTCAGCAGAACTTTTAGAAAGATTTACCCCTATTCAAGGCTCACAAGAGAGCCTGACTATGCTGAAGAGCTACCTAGACTCTATTTTTACCTTGATGTGGAAATACCGCTTTTTCTACGCAAACCTACCAGAAATCTTGTCACGAGATGAACAGCTGCACGAGCAGTACATCGATGTGCAAGAGAAGCTGCAAGCTAACCTCATTGCGATTATGCAGGAGTTTGTTTCTTTGAAGTTGCTGGATGTGAATGAACAGCAGTTGAAATCACTGGTGTGCACGCTGCATTTGATCGCTTGTAGTTGGTTAGCTTACCAATCTGCAATGGCATCGAAAACCAGCATTACCGAGCAAATGGTGAAGCAGGGGATGCTGCAGATGCTGAATGTTGTGAAACCTGTCGCGACTGAACAAGGTTTGGAGCAACTACAGCTGTTGGAAGAAGCAGTCAGCACACTGCAGGGCTGATCGGTCACTTGCTTCAATATTTCGAGAGTCACTCTCATTTTCGAGTCGCGCCTTGAGTTGACTTGTCATACTTGCTACGCACAATAAGACGACTATCTCCCTCGATTAGTTCAAGGGATTGACTCTCGATAAAGGAACTATCGCTCAATGAATTACGACATCTTCAATGGTGATGCAGACGGCATCATCGCACTTCTACAACTGCGTTTGGCTGACCCTATCGATTCCCAATTAATTACTGGCGTAAAGCGCGATATTAAGCTAGTGGAAAAAGTGGACGTGCAAGCGGGTGATGAGCTGACTGTGTTAGACATTTCGATGGAAAAGAACATGGCTGGTTTAGAGCAAGCATTGGCTCAAGGCGCGCACGTGTTTTACGCCGATCACCACAAAGCTGGTGACATTCCTCAACACGGTAATTTGGACGCCCATATCGATCTTGACGCTAATATGTGTACCGCTTTGATTGTCGATAAGTTGCTGGAAGGACGCTTTCATACTTGGGCGATCACCGCTGCTTACGGTGATAACTTGATTGCTAAAGCGGATGCGCTGGCGGATCAAGCCGGACTTAATAACGAGCAAAAAGCGCAGTTAAAAGAGCTCGGTACATTAATCAACTACAACGGTTATGGCTCGAAAGTCGACGACCTTCATTTCCATCCTGCGGATTTATACCGAGCGTTGGTCCAATATATTTCGCCATTCGAAGTCATTGAAGATAAAGCCTCGCCTTACTATCAATTGCAATCAGCTTACCAACAAGACATGGATGCCGCGCAAGCGGTACCAGCCACGCATGAAAGCGACACATTGAAGTTGTTTGAGCTACCAAACACGGCCGCATCACGTCGAATCAGCGGTGTGTATGGCAACTGGCTGGCAAACCAAAATCCAGACTCTGCGCATGCGGTACTCACAGAAAACGCAGATGGTACTTACACAGTTTCACTCCGTGCACCATTGAACAATAAACAAGGTGCTGTTGCCGTGTGTGGGCAGTTCCCTACAGGTGGTGGGCGAGAGGCGGCTGCGGGTATTAATGCCTTACGCAAAGAAGATGTGAATGCATTTATTGATGCGGTCGAAACGTACTACGCATAGCATTTTCCAAAATATGAATACAATAAAGGAGCCGAGTGGCTCCTTTGTTTTTACTACAAGTAAATAAGTCAGGTAATCAGCGCTTTAACCAAGATTTCGGGTTCTGTGCTTCACTATTACGGCGGATTTCGAAATACAGTGATGGTCGGTCCTGCCCGCCTGTATCACCAGCGAGTGCTATCACTTCGCCTGCGGTGACTTTATCGCCTTCTTTTTTGGTTAACGCTTGATTGTAGCCGTAAAGCGTCATGTCACCTTTACCGTGATCAAGCAGCACCACTAAACCGTAACCTCTTAAATACTCTGCAAATACGACTGTGCCAGGGTAAACCGCTTTAACTTGTTGACCATAGTTAGCGGAAAGCACCATACCTTTCCAGTTTACTTGTCCGGTTTGACGCGTACCGAAGTTATGTAACACACTGCCTTTTAGTGGCCATGGTAGTTTGCCGCGCTGTTTGCCGAGCCCGTCCATTGGTACTGCATTTCGTTTGGCGGCTTTTGCAATCTCGGCTTTTAGACGGGTTTCATTGCGTTGTAGTTCAGCAAGGTAACGTTTGTCGTTTTTAATGCTGCTCTGAATTTTGTTCAGCGTTTGCTTACGATTCGACTGCGTACTGGCCAGTGCGGTACGCTTTTCTGATTGCTGCTTGAGCAGGGTTTCGATCTGCTCTTTCTCTAGCTCAAGTTGGTTTTTGTTGTGCGCCAACTCTTGAGTGGTCTTGGTGATGGCATCAATCACTTCGGCACGAGCCTTGGCTAAGTGCTGAAAGTATTGGCTAATGCGGTCTTCTTCTACACCTTGATTCAATAAGTGCCCATTCGCTTTCGCTCGCTCGGTCACGTAATACGTTTGCAGCAACTGCTTGAGCTCTTCCTCTTGTGCTTGGCGCTGGGCTTCTTGCAAGGAGATTTTCTCTTCCAGTTTATTGATGTTCTTGTCTGCTTGAGCAAGGTCGGCTTTAGTTTGCTTGATTTCTCGCTCCAGCTTAGAAATGCCAAGCTCTTGGTCTTTGAGCGATTTTTGCAGCTCGTTAAGCTGTTTCTCTTGCGAGGTTAGCGCCTTCTTTTGGCGATTGATTTCGCTGGAAACGCCTTTGAGCTCTTGCTGACTAGCGGCGAAAGAAGAGAGGGGATAGGTGGCAGATAAAGCACAAGTTAATAAAATAGCCGAGCGGAGCACTGGGTGATTTTGTTTTCGCACTTGAGAGTTACCTACCACATTATTGTCAAAGGATCAGAAGACGGTTAAATGCCATCTCCATGGATAAAGCTTTGTGATTTACCGTTAAAGCCTTGGTCCATATCGAGAGACGGTTTGTCTGTTTTTGGTCGACCGACGATTTTTGCGGGTACGCCCGCCACGGTCGTGTGCGGTGGCACCGCTTGCAATACTACGGAGCAAGAGCCGATTTTCGCCCCTTCGCCTACTTCGATATTACCAAGAATTTTGGCACCTGCACCAATCATCACGCCTTCACGGATTTTCGGGTGACGATCGCCGCACTCTTTACCTGTACCACCTAGGGTGACGTCTTGTAGGATCGACACATCGTTATCAACCACCGCTGTTTCACCGATCACGATGCCCGTCGCATGGTCGAGCATGATGCCGCTACCAATACGTGCTGCTGGGTGAATGTCTACCTGACACGCCACAGAAATTTGGTTTTGCAAATACGTCGCGAGGGCATGACGGCCTTGTTTCCACAACCAGTTTGCCACGCGATAGCCTTGCAGCGCGTGGTAACCTTTCAAATACAATAATGGCATTGAGTACATGGAAACAGCAGGGTCGCGGTTGACCGTCGCACAAATGTCACACGCAGCAAAATCCGTGATGGTAGGGTCTGCGGCAAATGCCTCTTCGACCACTTCACGAACGGCCATTGCTGGCATCGACGCCGTGTTTAATTTGTTGGCCAAAATGTAACTCAGTGCCGCACACAAACTTTCATGCTTGATGATGGTAGCGTGGTAAAAGCTCGCCAACATAGGCTCTTGCTCTGACATTTCACGGGCTTCTGAGACAATTTTGTTCCAGACTTTTTGTTTTTCGCAGTGTTTCATTCTCAATATCCTGAGTGGTTCTTCCGTGACCCGACAACTTCTATTCTTCTCAGATGAGGTGCGAAGGTGCGTAGAGTGCTACTTTCCTTCGGCTTTTTTGTCACGAGCAAGTAAATCTTGCGCTGCCAGGCGTGCATCTTTTCCTTGATACAATACTTGATAAATTTGGTCAACAATCGGCATCTCAACGCCCATGCGTTGGGAGAGCATCCATACTTCTTTCGTGTTGCGGTAGCCTTCTACGACTTGACCAATTTCTTCTTGTGCCGTGTCAACGTCTTTACCTTGACCGAGAGCTAAACCAAAGCGGCGGTTACGTGACTGGTTGTCAGTACACGTAAGAACCAAGTCACCTAAACCAGCCATACCCATGAAGGTTTCTGGTTTGGCACCAAGTGCAGCGCCAAGGCGGCTCATTTCAGCCAAGCCACGGGTAATCAACGCAGTACGTGCGTTTGCACCAAAACCGATGCCGTCTGACATACCTGCGCCAATTGCGATAACGTTTTTCACTGCACCGCCAAGTTGCATGCCGATGAAGTCGTTGTTCGCGTACACGCGGAAGGTTTTGCTACAGTGGATTTTCTCTTGCAGATCCGCCACGAACTCTGCATCTGGAGAGGCAACGGAAATCGCAGTTGGTAGACCCATCGCGAGCTCTTTCGCGAACGTTGGGCCAGATAGAACGGCCAGCGAGTAGTTCTCACCGATGATGTCGTACGCGACGTCTTTGAGCAGTCGGCCAGTTTCAGGTTCAAGACCTTTGGTTGCCCAACAGATACGCGAATCTTCACGCAGGAACGGTTTGCAGCTGTTAAGCACGATGCCAAAGACATGGCTTGGAACCACAACTAACAAGTCACGGCTTGCTTGAACGGCTTTTTCTAAATCCGATTCAATAATCAAGCTTTCTGGGAAATCAACACCTGGTAAAAATGCGTGGTTCGCGCGATCCGCCTCTAAGCGTGCCATGTGCTCTGGCTCGTGTCCCCAAAGGACAACGTTCGCACCATTACGCGCGAGGGAGATCGCTAGAGAAGTACCGTATGAGCCAGCGCCAATTACAGTCATTGCGATGTCTTTACCGTAAGCATTGTTTGTATTTGCTTGTGTCATGCTACCGCCTAATTGTCTTTCTACTAGTAGAATCTAGTTCATAATCACCAGATTTTACGCTCTCTAGGGATTAGGAACTAGGAACTTTTGTCAGAAATAAAAAATGCACATTGCATCGGATGGTAGACGCTATGTGCATTTTCTTCGAGTCGGTGACGAAAGCGCTTATGGCTGCTCGTCACTTACAAAACGTGAATTACGCTTGAGCTTCGCCTTGTTGAGCTTGCTGTTGTAGGTAGTTCATGAATAGCGCGTCGAAGTTAACTGGCGCTAGGTTCAGTTGAGGGAACGTACCTTTAACAACTAGGCTTGAGATAGTTTCACGAGCGTAAGGGAATAGGATGTTCGGGCAGAATGCACCTAGGCAATGTGCTAGTTGACCAGCTTCCATTTGCTCAGCAGTGAAGATACCACCTTGTTGAACTTCACATAGGAACGCAGTTTCTTCTTCGTTCTTCACCGTCACAGTTAGACGTAGAACTACTTCGTAAACGCCTTCACCAAGCTCACGGCTTTGAGTGTCTAGGTCTAGTTTAACGTCTGGGTTCCATTCTTTTTGGAAGATTACTGGAGAATTTGGCGCTTCGAAAGAAACGTCTTTTAGGAAGATGCGTTGAATTGCGAAGTTTTGTTGTGCTTCTTGAGGTGCTGCTTCAGCCATTTTTAAATCCTTAATAAACATTTGTTGAGTCTAGAAACGCCTAAACTCAGAAATTTGGTTTGTCCTGAGACTAACTGAGCAAATGTACCTTGACTAGATGAAGCGTGTATTACGTGCAAAGCGTCACAACTTAGGGCTTCAACTGCTTTCTATTTGCTCAGTTTTATATCCACGAGGCTTGGCAAAATCGCGTTTAAATGCGTACCTTAGTTTTTGCCACGTTCCTACTTTTTACCACGAACTAAAGGTAGGTTTGCTTCGTTCCATGCAATCAAACCATTCTTAAGTAGGCTAACTTTTTCAAAGCCCGCTTTTACTAGAAGGTTCGCGCTTTCTTGAGCGGTTTGGCCCGTCTTGCATACAACAATGATTGGGTCTGATTTATGGTTTTCAAGGCTACCCAAGTTACCTGCTTTGATGTCTGACGGTAAAATGTGAAGTGAGTCGGTGATATGACCTTTTTTGAACTCATCTTTTGTGCGGATATCCACAACAACGCCGTTTTCACGGTTCATTAGGTGAGTCAGTTGGTTTACGTTGATTTCTTTGTATGCTGCCGTCGCTGACTTCACGATGTTCATGATAAATGCGACAAGAAGACCTACCCAAACCAAAGATAGAATCATGTTCTGTTGGAAAAATTCAATGTACTCTTGCATGTCTTGAGCTCTTACGCTGTTGGCGGAAAAATAAAGCAGGAGTATAGCGGGGTTAAGCCTCTTAGGCGAGAGGGTTAAAATTTTCTAACGAATAATTGAGATCTCTATAAACTCGCTACGTCCTTGTTATTGCATCCCTTCTCCTATCCTTAATTCATCACTTTTTCCTATCGAAGTAATCGGTCTAAGTGACTTCTGTTTTGCTAAGAAAAGAGAACAATAGAACCTATCCTCAGCCAGTTATGTTGAGCGCTCTAAAAGCAGACCGTTTTGACAGTTTTGTGGCAACGTTGAGAGCCGTGCCATCGAATGTTGGCTTGGGTGTACAAAGCGTATTGGGAATGACTATGCTTGTGGAACACGTTTGTTGGTGACGCTTGGTTGCTCGCTAACTTGTAAGATAGCAACATTAAATCGCAAACATTATTTGATCTTAACCTACAGTTTTGGTTAAAAAGTGTAGTAAAATTACGCTAGTTTTGTTTCAAGGTTAGATAGGGCAGCGAAGCCCTACGCCAAAAGTTACTTAAATTTGATGAGGTCATCACTATGTCAGCTAAGAAG
This sequence comes from Vibrio sp. S457-15, assembly GCF_000960545.1. Taxonomy (NCBI): domain Bacteria; kingdom Pseudomonadati; phylum Pseudomonadota; class Gammaproteobacteria; order Vibrionales; family Vibrionaceae; genus Vibrio; species Vibrio sp. S457-15. Next base: position 63,116 of record NZ_JYOQ01000042.1, read on the forward strand.
CCACTGGCTCTAGTTATCCTTGACGGTTACGGTTACCGTGAAGACACAGCAAGTAACGCAATTGCGAATGCGAAAACACCAGTAATGGATGCTCTGATTGCGAACAACCCACATACTCTAATCTCTGCTTCAGGCATGGATGTTGGCCTTCCTGATGGTCAAATGGGTAACTCAGAAGTTGGTCACACTAACATTGGCGCAGGTCGCGTTGTATACCAAGATCTAACTCGTATCACTAAATCAATTGCTGATGGTGAGTTCGAACAAACGCCTGCTCTAGTGGAAGCTATCGACGCTGCAGTGAAAGCAGAAAAAGCGGTACACATCATGGGTCTTATGTCTCCAGGTGGCGTACACTCTCACGAAGATCACATCTACGCAGCGGTTGAAATGGCGGCAGCTCGTGGCGCTGAGAAAATCTACCTACACTGTTTCCTAGACGGTCGTGACACACCACCACGCAGTGCAGAAAACTCGCTACAACGTTTCCAAGATCTATTCGCGAAACTAGGTAAAGGCCGCGTTGCTTCTCTAGTCGGTCGTTACTACGCAATGGACCGTGACAACAACTGGGAACGTGTACAAGTTGCATACGATCTACTAACCCAAGCTAAAGCTGAATTCACAGCAGAAACGGCTGTTGCTGGTCTTGAAGCGGCTTACGCTCGTGACGAAAACGACGAGTTCGTGAAAGCAACGGCGATTAAAGCAGAAGGTCAAGAAGACGCAATCATGCAAGACGGCGATGCGGTTATCTTCATGAACTACCGTGCTGACCGTGCACGTCAAATCACACGTGCATTCGTTCCTGGTTTTGACGGTTTTGAGCGCGCAGTATTCCCAGCAATCAACTTCGTGATGCTGACTCAATACGCGGCAGATATCCCTCTAGCAACAGCATTCCCACCAGCGTCTCTAGAAAACACGTACGGTGAATGGCTATCTAAGCAAGGTCAAACTCAGCTACGTATCTCTGAAACAGAGAAATACGCGCACGTTACTTTCTTCTTCAACGGTGGTGTTGAGAACGAATTTGAAGGCGAAGAGCGTCAATTGGTTGCTTCTCCAAAAGTAGCAACTTACGACCTACAACCAGAAATGAGCTCTCCAGAGCTAACTGAGAAATTGGTTGCGGCTATCAAGTCTGGTAAGTACGACACAATCATTTGTAACTACCCGAACGCAGATATGGTTGGTCACACTGGAGTTTACGAAGCGGCTGAAAAAGCGATCGAAGCACTAGACGAAAGCGTAGGCAAAGTAGTTGAAGCAATCAAAGAAGTTGGCGGTCAGCTACTGATCACTGCGGACCATGGTAACGCAGAAATGATGATCGACCCTGAAACTGGCGGCGTTCACACTGCACACACTAACCTACCAGTGCCTCTAATCTACGTAGGTGACAAAGCGGTTGAGTTCAAAGAAGGCGGTAAACTGTCTGACCTTGCACCAACAATGCTTTCTCTAGCGGGTCTAGAAATCCCTGCTGAAATGTCTGGTGATGTGCTAGTTAAGTAATTAACTGACGATTCAGAATGACAAAAGCCCGAGTATAAACTCGGGCTTTTTTGTGTCTGGTAATAAGGACTGGTTTGTAAGATTACTGAACTAAAATCCCCGCACCAATCACCGCTAGGGCCGCGCCCAACCAAGCAAATCGGTTTGGTCGGCGTTTAGTGTAAACCCAGAGCAGCGGTAGCAACATGATTGGCGTGGTTGAAGATAGCAGAGCAACCATACCTACGTTCCCTTCGCGCAGCGCGTAAAGAATTAACGTCATTCCTACGGCCATCGCGAGAAAGCCATTCAACGCCGTAATGCCAAAAACACGCCAAGTAATGCGTTGGGTGGAGCGAGCAACTTTTACACCAACGATAAGTAACAAGCAGTGCGCAACGAACGCGCTGATCATTCGAATTGCCGATGCAGCGATTGGGTCGACACTGGTTTGCATGACCGGTTTAGCAATAATGCCACCGAGCGCCTGACATATTGCAGCGGTAAGGCCGAGTGAGACTCCAACCCAAATGTTGCCTTTGATTTCCTCGAGCACATTGTTAGTTTGTCCGCGTCGGCCAAAGAATATCGCCATCACCACACCGCTAAACACCAGTGCAGAACCAAGCAGTTCAATGGCCGTCATGCTTTCGCTAAATAGGAAATAACCTAAGATGGTGGAAAACACGGCATGGCAGGAGAACAACAGGCCCGCTTGCCTTGGCCCCATGCGATTCAAACACGCAAACAGTGCGGTGTCGCCAATGAAGATCCCTATCAATCCGGATGCTATCATCGGCGTAATATGTTCCCAAGACACACTTAGCCAACCGCCGGTTATCCACGCCATGGTCGACAAAATTACGGCTGTGCAGCCCATCCGCCAACGACTGTAAGAGAAGGCGCCCAGATGCTGCGCAGGAATAACCGAAATCAGGCTGGAAACCGCCCATAAAAAGGCAGCGCACAGAGCAAGCCATTCGTAACCCATGATTGATAGACGTCCTTGTTGAATAGGGTTGAGGGCTTTTAATATGCATGAAATGCCACGAGCAATGCCATCATTTTTTTATTTATTATTGGGAAGTTAAAGGGCTAGATAACATCAATAAAAAAGCAGCTCTGGGAGCTGCTTTTTCGGGGCGGTTTACACTTTAAAGCGACTGATGTTTTCTCGCATGGTGTTCGCTGTGTTGAACATTCTGCGTGCGCCTTCACTGCTTTTCAGTGATTGCTCAGCAATGACATCTGCATCGTCTTTGATGCCTTGAGTATTGCGGCTGATGTCTTCACTTACCGCTCGCTGCTCTTCTGCTGCGCTCGCAATCTGCATCGCCATATCGTTAATCTCGGTGATAGAGTTGGTGATGCTGGTTAGACTGTCGTGCGCTTGCTGTGCGTAATCCACGCTGGTATCTGCCAAGCTAGTGCTGGCTTGCATGCTGTTTACGGCAAGCTTGGTATTGCTTTGCAGCGTTTCAATCATGGTACGGATTTCTTCTGTTGAGCCATGAGTGCGTTGGCTAAGTACACGTACTTCATCCGCTACCACGGCAAATCCGCGTCCTTGTTCACCCGCGCGTGCTGCTTCGATTGCCGCATTGAGAGCGAGCAGGTTGGTTTGCTCAGCAATGCCTTGAATCGTAGACAGGATTTGGTTGATGCTTTGGGTGTTCGCTTCCAGTTCAGAAATCACATTTGCCGCATCACTCACTTGCTCAGCAAGCGACACAATCGCTTCTCGGTTTTTCTGAATAACGCTTTGACCTTCCACACACGCAGATGCGGAGTTTTGGGATGCACTTGCGGTCAATTCTGCATGACTTGCTACTTCTGCAGCGGTTGCTGACATTTCATGAATGGCCGTAGCAATTTGGTTTACGTCATTTTGTTGGTGCTCAACGCGTCCTGCCGCCATGGCTGAGAGTTCATTCGCCTGTTGTGCTTGTTCTGACAACTGCTGACTGTTTTCGACGATGTTTTTTAGCATTGATTGCATCTGAGCAAGGAACTGGTTGACGTGCGTAGCCAGTTCACCAATTTCATCCATGCGTTCAATCTCGATGCGCTGCGTCAAATCACCTTCACCTTGTGACAGTTCAGAGAGTGCATCCGACAAAGTTTGCAGTGGACGTAGTAGGCGAGTGATCACGTAAGTGCTGATGGCAGCGATGATCAAATACATCACGATTGAAGCAATGGCAGTAAAGGTCACTTGCTCCGAAACGGATGCAAAAGCCATTTGTTTGTCTTGCACAACGCCCAGAGACCAATCGGTGTTAGGGACTTGAGCAACATAAATCAGTTGGTCGCCTTGTTTTGGCCACGTGATTGTTTCTAGCTTCGCGTGTTGTGCCAAGTTGGCCATTTTATCGCGAGTCAGTTCTGGATTTAACGTGGTGAGCGGTTTCTGGCTGAGCTTTTCATCTTTATAAGCGACGAGATTATTGTTGCCATCCACCAAAAACGCGAAGCCGTTGTTATCCAGTTGGATATTCAATACTTCGCTGATGATGTCTGTGACGGCCAAGTCAGCGGCCAATACGCCTTGTTTGTTTTGGTTAAACGCTTTGGCAAAGCTGACCACAATACTGCCATCAAAGTCTTGGTATGGCTCGGTAATGATCAGCCCAGATTGTGCCATCGCGTCTTGATACCAAGGGCGAGTTCGAGGGTCGTAATCGGATGGCCATGATTCGCCTTTATCGCCGTAGGCAATCGTGCCGTCAGAGAACCCTGCGTAAACAGAGAGAAATTTCCCCGCGCGTTTGGTCAGCAATAACTCGCGATCTGCATCATCAGAACCGGCGATGATTTGTTCGTTAGCCAACATCATATCGCTACGAATTGAGAGCCAATCGCTGATATAACGGTTAGTCGACTCAGAAATATTCTGTATTTCTCGGTTGAGTGTGGATGTGGTTTCTTCGTGAAGTTGATTAACGGAAACCCAAGCTTGAACGCCACTTACGATGGCGATAATGACTGCGATAGCAATCTGGATTTTTAACTTAATGGTATTTCTCATTGTCTAACCTTTATAAACAGACAAAAAGATCAGTGTCACAACGTGTGACTCCAGAGGGTTTAGACGATTCAAGCACAGAGCGTTACATGAAAGGCTTTAGTGAATTTATCGACAGTTAGTGATGAAACTTGAGGCACATGGTGTGATTTTTATTCAGCAATGCAATGTTAAATCCCCATTCATCATGGTGTGCATAGGGGGCAAAGTCGAGGTAATGGGAATGAAGGGGCTCTGTGAAGGCATAACCCCTCACAGAGCCAGAACGTTAGAAGAGAATCAACACAGCGCCGTAAACTATAAACAGACCAATTAAGCCAATGATGAGCCCGACTTTCGCCATGTCTTTGCTTTCTATCAGGCCTGTTGAATAAGCTAATGAGTTTGGTGGGGTGGAGACAGGTAAAATCATGCCCAGTGAAGCCGAGAATGCGACCACAACTAGTAAGCCTTGTAAGCCACCGACAGCGGCCAAACTCGGCATGGAAACCCCGATTGCTGCGGCAATTGGCATCAACAAGTTCGCGGTCGCGGTGTTCGACATAAAATTGGCCATCAACCAACACACGATGGAGAGTGCAACCACCACCGCAAATGGAGACAGTGCCTCATAATCAATTGCGTGGGCCAGCGCTTCTGCCAAGCCCGTTTTATCGAGTGCAATACCAATCGCAATACCACCGGCAACCAACCACAATACGTCCCAGTTGATCAGTTTGAGCTCTTCTTTGCCCATGATGCCCGTTAAGGTAAAGACTGCCAGAGGAATAATCGCGACGACGTACGTATTCATGCCATGAGCTTTGGTGGTCATCCACAAGACGATGGTGAGGGCGAAGGTCACGTAAACCACCATTGCGCGCCAGCTCTTTTTGAAAGTGCCATCCAACTTGAGTTTCATTTCTGGCTCGCTCGATGGGAACAGCTTTTGTAGTAAGAACCAAGCGATGGTCAATTGCACTAAGACAAAAGGTAAGCCCATCATCATCCATGAGAGGAAGTCGATGGTGTTTTCTCCAGTGAGATATTGCAGTGCGATGGCGTTCGGTGGCGTACCTATTGGTGTAGCAATACCACCCGTATTGGCGGCTATTGGAATACACAAAACCAGTGCTTTAATGCCTAAGTCACCTTTCGGTGCCGACGCCACAATAGGGCCAAGTAGCGCTAACATCATGACCGTTGTTGCGGTATTGGACATGAACATGGAAAACACCGCGGTGATCAACATCAGCCCGAGCATGATGAATTTAGGCTGGTTGCCAAACGGTTTAAGCAACACGCGAGCGAGGTTGTTGTCGAGCTCATACTTAGAGGCGGCAATCGCTAATGCGAAGCCGCCCATAAAAAGAATAATGATTGGTGACGAAAAGGCAGAGAAGATATCAGTGTAGTTGATCAGCTCGCCAAGATCGTGCCCTGGTGGTGGATTGCGAAACAGATGCAAGCCTTTGTCGGAAATCATGATCAGTTCAAGAGCGATAATAAGAATGGACGTAGCAAAAACGGGAACCGGCTCAAGAACCCAAAGTAGGGCAGCAAGAAGAAAAATGGCCAACAAGCGATGCTGAATTAAAGTGAGATCATCAATGGGAATAGCATCAATCGGCATCATCAAAACACCGAGCGGAATTAAAAAACACACCAGCAATTTAGCCAGTGTGCTGACATTCATCTTTGGCATTGGTAGCCCTCTAAATATTCATCCTAAGCGCAGGATAAATGATTGTGGATTGAGGGTCTTAGAGGTAGGTATGAGTTTGGAGAAGAGAGTCTAAATTTCGAACAGAATTTTGCTTTTCATCAATAAAAAAAGAGCCCTTGATAAAGGGCTCTTTTAACTGAATTTCGCTTATTTTTTCAGGGCGTAAGGTGTGCCCATTACGGTTGGCTGGCCGTTTTCCATGCTTGCGTCAAACTCAATCGCGTCTTTCGCAAACAGGTTGATCACAGTCGACCCCAGTTTGAAGCGACCCATTTCTTCGCCTTTTTTCAGGATAACGGCTTTGTCACCTTCTGCTGGGTAATCCCATTTGTAGACCGTGTTACCGCGAGGTGGCGTGATGGTGCCTGCCCAAACTTGCTCGATACTGCCTACGATGGTTGCACCAACCAGAACTTGTGCCATTGGGCCAAATTCGGTATCGAAGATACATACCACTCGTTCGTTACGTGCAAATAGGTTCGGTACGTTTTCTGCTGTCAGAGGGTTTACTGAGAACAGATCACCAGGAACGTAAATCATTTGGCGCAATGTGCCGTCACATGGCATGTGTACACGGTGGTAATCGCGAGGCGATAGGTATAGCGTTGCGAATGAACCGTCTTTGAATTCTTCTGCGAGTTTCTCATCACCACCAAGCAGTTCTTGCGCCGAGTAGTTGTGGCCTTTTGCTTGAATCAGTTGACCATCTTCAATTGGGCCAAATTGGCTCACACAAGCATCTGCTGGGTGCGTAATGATCTCATCACCTTCAGTGATTGGGCGTGCGCCTTCTTTGAGCTCACGAACAAAAAACTCGTTGAACGTTTTGAAATGCTTAGGATCAGAGTGCTTTGCCTCGTCCATATTCACATTGTACTGTTTGATAAACCAGCGAATGACCGCGGTGGTTAGACTACCAGCTTTGGCTGATGCCAGTTTGCCCATTAGGCGAGTTAGGCCATGTTGTGGGATCCAGTACTGCAGTCCAACTTTAATCTTGTCCATCTTTAATTCCGATACTTCTGTCTGTTCTGTTAGATTCGCGCTTTGGGCGCGTGATGTTACTGAACTTTAATGTGCTTGTCAGTATTCGGTGAAGAATTCTTACACAGTCGCTCAGACAATTTGGTTACAGATCGGCTTTCTTATTGCGTGAGTATTGGCGGTTTGCCTTGTTCTCCATCATGCTTTCTAGAATGCGATGGTAGTTCTCAAAACGAACCTCACTCACTTCACCTTTCTCAACGGCTTCACGCAGAATACAGCCAGGGTCGTCGTTGTGTTTACAGTCTCGGAATTTACAGCCACCAAGGTATGGGCGGAACTCAACGAACGCTTTGGTGACTTCTTCAGCCTCTAAGTGCCAAAGACCAAATTCGCGAACCCCTGGTGAGTCAATAAGATCGCCGCCAGTTGGAATGTGGTAAAGGCGTGCTGCTGTCGTGGTGTGTTGACCTAAGCCAGAGTTTTCAGAAATTGCGCCTTCTTCCACTTCTTGTTCTAGTTCAGGCATTAATGCATTAACCAAACTCGATTTACCTACGCCAGATTGACCAACAAAGATGTTGATACGATCGCGTAACTGCACTTCTAAATCACTAATGCCTTCACCAGAATTTTTACTCACGAACAGCACTTTATAACCAATTCGCTCGTATTCTTTGAGCCACTCTTCGTACATTGCACGGTCATCTGCTTCAAGCAAATCAACCTTGTTGAGCACCAACAATGGTGCGATGTTGAGTGTCTCTGCGGCCACTAAATAACGGTCGATAATGTTCAGTGATAGCTCAGGCAAGACAGATGAGACAATCACCATCTGATCGATGTTTGCCGCAACTGGTTTGAGGCCGTCGTAGTAGTCTGGGCGAGTCAGCATTGATGTACGAGGCTCTACGGCTTCCACAACACCTGAGATGCCTGCCATTGATTCAAGACCTTCACGCCAGAGCACTCGGTCACCGGAAACCAGAGACTCAATGCCACGACGTAGGTTACAGCGTTGAACCTCGCCAGTTTCTAAATCTTCGATGTCAGCGTGCTGGCCAAAGCGAGTAATCACTAGACCCTGTTTACTTGCGCCAAGCATGTTCTCATCCCATTGGATGGACTCTTCTTGCTTTTTTAGGCGTTTTTGTTGGTTGCTGCGTACGCGGCGCACCTGACCTTTGGTTAACTTTTTCTTCTTTGCCACAATGTTTTACTTAGTGAGTTAACTCAAGCGATTGAGCTCGTTCTCGGCTCAAGTTCGTGAGTATCGTGTTTCAAGTATTTTCAGGTATAGTACCTCTTTTATCGATAAACAAATAGGCGGCGTAACCATGTCCTTTAGCGATCAAAACCTAATTTGGGTGGATTTAGAGATGACAGGGCTTGATCCTGAAACGCACAAAATCATCGAAATTGCTTCTATCGTCACGGATAGCGAACTGAATATTTTAGCTGAAGGGCCAGTGCTTGCCGTGCATCAGCCAGAAGAAGAGCTAGCCAAAATGGACGATTGGTGCACCAACACGCACACCGCTAGCGGTTTGGTTGAGCGCGTTCGGAACAGCAAAATCTCTGAGCAAGATGCCGTAGTGCAGACCATCGAATTTTTAGAAAAATGGGTACCAAAAGGCGTATCGCCAATCTGCGGTAATAGCATCGGTCAGGACCGTCGTTTCTTGTACAAGCATATGCCTGAACTGGAAGAATACTTCCACTACCGTTACTTAGATGTGAGCACACTAAAAGAGCTGACTCGTCGTTGGAAGCCAGAGGTGTTGGACGGTTTCTCTAAACAGGGCACACATTTAGCGTTGGACGACATCCGTGAATCTATTGCGGAGTTAAAGTACTACCGCGAAACGATCTTTAAGATCTAACTGTTAAGGCTGCGATCTAAATTGTTGTCATTCTTGATTGTTTTGCTTGCTTTTTCGTCGTTCAGTAAAAAATTAAAGTTTTTTTGAACGAAGGACTTGCATCACAAAAAAATGCTCTTATAATTCGCAGCCCTGAACAGCGGAAACGTTGTTGATGCGACACTAGCTCAGTTGGTAGAGCGCAACCTTGCCAAGGTTGAGGTCACGAGTTCGAACCTCGTGTGTCGCTCCAAATTTTTATTATTGCACTAAGCAATAATACATGGACGCGGGATGGAGCAGCTTGGTAGCTCGTCGGGCTCATAACCCGAAGGTCGTCGGTTCAAATCCGGCTCCCGCAACCAATTCTCTTCTTGAGAACATGCGACACTAGCTCAGTTGGTAGAGCGCAACCTTGCCAAGGTTGAGGTCACGAGTTCGAACCTCGTGTGTCGCTCCAATTTGATAGCTCTCATTGTGCTTAACAATGAAATACGGACGCGGGGTGGAGCAGCTTGGTAGCTCGTCGGGCTCATAACCCGAAGGTCGTCGGTTCAAATCCGGCCCCCGCAACCAAATTTAATCAATAGCGTTTGCTGTTGATATGCGACACTAGCTCAGTTGGTAGAGCGCAACCTTGCCAAGGTTGAGGTCACGAGTTCGAACCTCGTGTGTCGCTCCACTTTCTTTCTTAGTGGACAGTATAGCTCTCATTGTGCTTAACAATGAAATACGGACGCGGGGTGGAGCAGCTTGGTAGCTCGTCGGGCTCATAACCCGAAGGTCGTCGGTTCAAATCCGGCCCCCGCAACCAAATTCAATCAATAGCATTTGCTGTTGATATGCGACACTAGCTCAGTTGGTAGAGCGCAACCTTGCCAAGGTTGAGGTCACGAGTTCGAACCTCGTGTGTCGCTCCACTTTTCTTTAAGTGAAAAGTAAAGCCTTCATTGTGCTTAACAATTACATGCGACACTAGCTCAGTTGGTAGAGCGCAACCTTGCCAAGGTTGAGGTCACGAGTTCGAACCTCGTGTGTCGCTCCACTTTTCTTTAAGTGGAAAGTAAAGCCTTCATTGTGCTTAACAGTGACATGCGACACTAGCTCAGTTGGTAGAGCGCAACCTTGCCAAGGTTGAGGTCACGAGTTCGAACCTCGTGTGTCGCTCCACTTTCTTCAAAGTGAACTGCATAGCCCTCATTGTGCTTAACAGTGACATTGCGACACTAGCTCAGTTGGTAGAGCGCAACCTTGCCAAGGTTGAGGTCACGAGTTCGAACCTCGTGTGTCGCTCCAAATTTATATTATTGCACTACGCGATAATACATGGACGCGGGATGGAGCAGCTTGGTAGCTCGTCGGGCTCATAACCCGAAGGTCGTCGGTTCAAATCCGGCTCCCGCAACCAATTCTTTTAAGAGAATGTGCGACACTAGCTCAGTTGGTAGAGCGCAACCTTGCCAAGGTTGAGGTCACGAGTTCGAACCTCGTGTGTCGCTCCACTTTCTCTAATGAAAAAGCAAAGTTCTCATCGTACTTAACGGTGACGTAATACGGACGCGGGGTGGAGCAGCTTGGTAGCTCGTCGGGCTCATAACCCGAAGGTCGTCGGTTCAAATCCGGCCCCCGCAACCAATTTCAGACGATAGTTACAATTTGAGTGGTTGGTATTTTCTAGCTCTCAGATCGTCACGGATGCGCTGCCCAGTTCACTTTGGCTTTCGCTCCATTCCATCGCTCTTTTCATAATGCTGCGAAGCATGAATCCCCTAAAAGCATATCTTAATCCGCATCAAATGATGTCGGACGGTTTCGTTTGTGTTTAAAACACGATATGAATCGGCTGGCGTAATCATTTCATGATGTTCGGAGCGTTTTACCTATGTTAATTAACAGAGTTATCCACATATAACGTTCTGTGGATAAGTTGGTTGATAAAGTGTTTTTAGCTTGAGGATTTTGATGGGTAAAGAAAGATCTTTTCTTTTTTAGGAAGTCTTGGTTGCTGGTGATTTGGTCTTAACTTGTTGTTATTTAAGGTTAAATGTATTATTTCATCGGATCGAATACGTTAAAATACGATCATAACCTTGTCTTTTTTTGATCCTAGTCATTTACTCAGGTTGTGTTTAACTTTTTTTTGCAACCCATTTTTAATCAAATCTAGAATTTTTTTCCACATTACAGAATTGAGAACAGGGTCATGTATTGAGCATGCAAAAAGTGTTTTCAATCTCTTGCATATAGGCTACGCACTAGGCATCCCTAGGTAAGCCTTTCTCAACAATTCTAATTAAACGCTTTTTCTTCGTCTCAATCGGTTCTGCATCTACAGAAGGGATATGGTTGAGCTGCTGGGTAAGTGCCCATTCGATGTGCTCATCCAGTAATTTACTTTCACCAAGTCGCGCATTAAGTGCGTCTATCACCCGTTGGCTGTATTCTGCATTACCAAGTGCGACAGATATATTACGTAGCCATTGTTCGTGACCGATACGACGGATAGCAGAACCTTCCATATTTTTTAAGAACGTCGCCTCGTCCCATTGGAATAATTCAACTAAGTCTGGGTTGTGAAAGCTTTCCCGGCGATGGAAATCTTCTTGTTCGGTAACGTCTGCATAGCGGTTCCATGGGCAGACGAGTTGGCAGTCATCACAACCGTAGATGCGGTTACCCATCGGTTTGCGGAATTCCTCAGGGATGACACCATCAAACTCTATCGTGAGATAAGAGATACAGCGTCTCGCATCGACAACTTTATCTTCTACAATGGCTTGAGTCGGGCATGACGTAATACACGCTCGGCATTTTTCGCATTGGTCGACACTTGGAGTATCGACTGGTAAAGGTAGGTCAATCAGCAGTTCACCAAGGAAGAACCAAGAACCACACTCTTTATCTAAGATCAGTGAGTGTTTACCTGTCCAACCCAATCCGGCCTTTTGGGCTAAAGGGCGCTCAAGTATTGGCGCAGAGTCGACAAAAGGGCGATAACCAAACTGACCCACTTCTTCTTCTATGAGCTTACCCAACTTGTTGAGTTGTTTTCTGACGAGCTTATGGTAATCACGCCCTAGCGCATAGCGGCTAATATAAGCGTGATTTTTATTTGCGAGATTTGAAGCAAATTGCGCTTCTGGCGGTAGGTAGTCCATCCGGACGCTGATAACGCGAACGGTTCCCGGTAATAACTCACTGGGTCTGGCGCGCATCATTCCGTGACGAGCCATCCAATCCATTGAGCCGTGATAGCCAGCATCTAGCCATTTTTGTAGTGCGGCTTCATGTTCACTAAGATCAACGTCGCAGATGCCTACTTTTTGAAAGCCGAGCTCTTTTCCCCAAACTTTGATTTGTTGTGCGAGTTGTTCGTAGTTCATGTTTTATCACCGAGATAAAGGGGGCGGGATCTTAACGGATCTATTCTATTGGTGCTACCGTAAAGTTGAGGTTAGTACTCGTAAATTCGTTTCTCAAAGTTCAGGCTGAATGGCCATTGGCGCGTTTTTATCAGCAAAATCATTATGCATGTATCACGGAACCTTTTGCTATGTACGGCGTTCTTATAACTGTGAGTTAAACTCTTTTCGATCAAAGTTAATACTCGGTAAATAAGTTACAGTTTTTGGCTACTTTTTTCGCACATATGACATTTGAAAGCTTGTCTCTCAAAACCAACACGGTTTACTATTCCTGTTCTTTTGATTTTTATATAGTCAACGATCATTAGTTAGAGAAGCATCAATGAGCACGAAACAATTTACTTTAAAAGATGAGCAAGAAACGGTAGCACTGGGCACCGAGCTGGCTCAACTTTGTTCTCAACAAACCACTATTTATCTGCATGGTGATTTAGGTGCAGGTAAAACAACCTTCAGTCGTGGTTTTGTCCGTGCTCTTGGGCATCAAGGAAACGTGAAAAGTCCGACTTATACGCTTGTCGAACCTTACCAATTAGATAAGTGGCAGGTTTACCACTTTGATCTTTACCGATTGGCAGATCCTGAAGAATTGGAGTTCATGGGGATCCGAGATTACTTCACAGATGATGCGATCTGCTTGGTTGAATGGCCTGAAAAAGGGCAAGGATTGCTGCCACAACCAGATTTAGATGTAGAAATTCGTTATCAAGGTGAGCAACGCGTCGCTGAGATAACGGCGAACAATGATTACGGTGTGCAGTTACTCAGTCGATTGGAGCTATGTTGAGTCTTTCAAATTTTAGAGCAGTGGCGACGTTTGTCGCCACTTTTCTCCTTATCATCCCCAATTTAGCATTTGCTAACGTCGTTAAAAGTTTCCGAGTGTGGCCTTCCCCTGATGAGACTCGTGTTGTCATCGATTTAGGCTCGGAAGCGGACTATTCCTATTTTTCTCTGTCAGGACCGGACCGTCTTGTGGTGGATATGAAAGACACCACCATGCAAGCTAAATTGCCAGTGACCGTTTCTGATAGCCCAGTGCTTAAATTGGTGCGTAAAAGCTCGCCTCCAGAGAAAGGCACCTATCGCCTTGTTTTTGAATTAAAGAAAAACGTTCAGGCAGAGTTATTCAAACTCAGTCCAACGCCGGGCGGCCAATATGGGCATCGTTTGGTGATTGACCTGCCACACGGTAAGAAAACCGCGACAACAGCAGCGAAACCAAGCAAACCGGCGACAACCAGCAAAGACATGAGTACCGTACAGCGTGCTCAAGAAGTATTGATCGTGATCGATCCTGGTCATGGTGGTGAAGACCCTGGCTCAATTGGTCCATCTCGTCGCAAGTATGAAAAAGACGCGGTACTGAGCATTTCTCGTAAGCTTGCAGCGCAACTTGATGCGACGCCGGGAATCAAAACGCGCATGACGCGTACCGGTGACTACTTTGTTAACTTAAACCGCCGTGTTGCATTTGCCCGCGAAAATGACGCGCACCTGTTAATCTCAGTTCACGCGGATGCGTTCACGTCACCACAACCTCGTGGGGGATCGGTATTCGTATTGAATACGCGTCGCGCAAACACTGAGATTGCTCGTTGGGTTGAGAACCACGAGAAACAGTCCGAGTTGCTCGGTGGTTCTGGCAATGCATTTGTCACGAACACGAAAGACCGCAATGTGAACCAAACTTTGCTCGATCTCCAGTTCAGCCATTCGCAAAAAGAAGGCTACAAGTTGGCGACCGAAATTTTGGGTGAAATGGGACGCGTCGCGCATCTACACAACACCAAGCCAATCAACACTAGCTTGGCAGTATTGCGTTCGCCACAAATTCCATCGGTCCTTGTAGAGACTGGATTTATCTCTAACCCAACAGAAGAGAAACTGCTGTTCCAACGCGCGCACCAAGATAAGTTAGCGCAGGCTATCTCTAAAGCGGTGGTTAAATATCTAAAAGATAACCCACCTGAAGGCACGGTGTTCTCACCTTCCTCTAAACCAATGGTGCACATTGTTAAGCGTGGTGAATCGCTGTCTGTGATTGCGAATAAATACGGTACTAACTCGAAAGCGTTGATGGCTGAGAACAAGTTGAAATCGACCAGCTTAGCGGTTGGACAAAAACTGCGTATTCCGTCAGCTGGCAAGATCCAAGTGCCAAGCAAGCCTATTACAGTAGAGACTGAAACGATTACTCATACCGTTAAATCGGGTGAGTTCTTGGGTAAGATCGCAAGCCACTATAAAGTGAAGCTGTCGGATATTCGTCGTGAGAACAACTTAAAATCCGATACCTTATGGGTTGGTCAAAAACTTAAGATCACAGTGGCAGTGAAAGATAAACCGATTCGCAAGCACAAAGTCGCGCGAGGGGAATACCTTGGTAAGATTGCGTCCAAATATGGCGTGAGTGTTGCGAGTATTCGCCAAGCAAACAACTTGCGCTCGGACGAGCTTGCTGTTGGGCAAGTCCTGATCATTCCAAACAAATAAGTAAGTGAGCTTCTAACTCATTATGACGATAAAAATTTTGCCAGCTAGGCTCGCCAACCAAATTGCGGCAGGGGAAGTGGTCGAAAGGCCTGCCTCTGTCATCAAAGAGTTGGTGGAAAATAGCCTCGACTCTGGCGCAACCCGAATCGATATCGACATCGAAAAAGGCGGTGCCAAGCTTATTCGTGTTCGTGACAACGGAAAAGGGATTGCGAAAGATGAGCTCGGGCTGGCACTCAGTCGTCATGCAACGTCTAAAATCCATACCTTAGATGATTTAGAAGCGATCATGAGCTTGGGCTTTCGTGGAGAGGCATTGGCGAGTATCAGTTCCGTTTCTCGTCTTACATTAACCTCTCGCCCAGCTGCGCAAGAAGAAGCGTGGAGTGCATATTCGGAAGGGCGTGATATGCAGGTCAAATTGCAGCCTGCTGCCCATCCCATTGGTACCACGGTTGAAGTGCTGGATTTGTTTTTCAATACTCCTGCACGCCGTAAGTTTCTGCGTACCGAAAAAACGGAATTTGCTCACATTGACGAGCTGTTAAAACGCATTGCACTGAGCCGCTTTGATGTCTCGATCAACGTGCGTCATAACGGCAAAGTGATCCGCCAGTACCGTGCGGCTAAGAATCAACTGCAAACCGAAAAGCGTATAGCGGCGGTGTGTGGTAATGCATTTGTTCGTAATATGCTTCGTATTGAGCTTGAGCATCAAGGCCTCAAGTTGCATGGTTGGATCACCACCCCGGATGGGGCTCGTCAGCAAAGCGATTTGCAGTATTGTTACGTGAATGGCCGCATGATGCGGGACAAACTGATCAATCATGCGATTCGTCAAAGTTACGAAATGAGCTTAAAGCCGGATCAATTTGCTGCTTATGTGTTGTTCATCGAGCTAGACCCGCATCAGGTGGACGTGAATGTTCATCCGGCGAAGCATGAAGTGCGTTTCCATCAAGCAAGATTGGTACATGACTTTATCTATCAAGCTTTGGCTGATGCGCTGGCACAAAGCTCTGTGATTGATAAGCCGCAAGTCAATGAGTCCGCATTCCATCGAGCAGAGCCTGAAGAGCGAGAAAGCCAACCGGAAGCGACGCCTCAATACTCGCCACAACCAGTGAGCACCACTGTCCCGGAGCGTGTTTATCAAGCGATTGATAAAACGCCTACGTACCCTGGACGTACTGATTATGAGATAAAGCCACGCGATCGTGCGCCGAGTGATTCATCTGTGCGTGAAGCGCGCATTGCAGATTCCTTTAAGCGAACGGATTGGATTGAGTCCAAACCTGCGCCTAAACCAAATGTAGGTAAAGAGCGTCATGCTGAACCTGCACCAAGTAAGCGAGAAGTCCACGCTTACCATGAACTGCTAAAAACACCCGACTTCGAATCTCAACAAGCTGAGCAACCGACATCGATAGAGTCCGTTCGAGAAGTGAGTTTGCCTCAAGTTACAGCGTTGGGGAAAGCGTTGGCCGTTGTGGATGAACAATTTGTTCTGATGAGCAGCGACAGCGGCGTAGCATTAGTTTCATTACCTCGAGCTGAGTTCTATCGCACCAAAGGTCAGTTGACGCCAAGTGAAGGAGCGTTAAAAGCGCAGCCTTTATTAGTACCGTTGTCGATGAAGTTGGACACTGACTTAGTGAAGTTGGCACAAGATTATCAACAAGACTTTGCTCAGTTGGGTATCCAATTAAAAGCCAGAAATGATAAAGCGCTAATGGTCATGGGCGTGCCAGCACCATTACGCCAACAAAACTTACAAAATTTAGTGCCAGATCTGTTATCTTACGCGCAAACGTGGATGAAGGGAGAAAAGGCGTCAACTCAGATGCTTCCTGCGCTGATCGATTGGCTTGCTGTGCAGGTCACAACGGTCAAGAGTCACTATACTCTCTCTGAAGCCATTCAAATTATTGCGGAACTTGAACAGTTAAGGCATGGTCAATTGCCACTAGACGATAAAACATTCGTATCTGCTGTTGATTTCTCTGCCACGATAGCCAAATTAAAACCATGACAGACAAACTACCTTTGGCTCTTTTCTTGATGGGGCCAACTGCATCAGGTAAAACCGAGCTAGCGATTCGCTTGCGTCAAAAGTTTCCGGTTGAGATCATCAGTGTGGATTCTGCATTGATCTACAAAGGAATGGATATCGGTACGGCAAAACCTGACGAAAGAGAGTTGAGTTTAGCGCCGCACCGCTTAATTGATATCCTAGATCCTAGCGAATCTTATTCGGTGGCGGACTTTCGCCGCGATGCTTTGCAAGCGATGGATGATATTGTTGCAGAAGGAAAAATTCCGCTCCTAGTGGGTGGTACAATGCTGTATTACAAGGCATTACTTGAAGGCTTATCACCTCTTCCTGCTGCAAATCCTGAAATTCGTCAGCAAATTGAACAAGAAGCATTGACTAAAGGTTGGTCAGTGTTGCACGATGAACTGAAAGAAATTGATCCTGTATCAGCTGCGAGAATACATCCAAATGATCCCCAGCGTTTATCTAGGGCGTTGGAAGTGTATCGTATTTCAGGTAAAACTCTTACTGAGTTGACTCAAACTAAAGGTGAAAGCCTGCCGTACCGAGTTAAACAGTTTGCAATAGCTCCCAAGGATAGGGCAGAACTTCACCGTCGCATTGAACTGCGTTTCGACAAAATGATGGAAGCGGGTTTTGAAGATGAAATGAAAGCGTTGTATGCGCGCAAAGATCTTCATCCGGATCTTCCTTCTATTCGTTGCGTTGGTTACCGACAGATGTGGGAGTATTTAGATGGGGAGTGCACACGTGATGAAGCTGTATTTCGTGGCGTATGTGCGACTCGTCAATTGGCCAAGCGTCAAATCACCTGGTTACGCAGCTGGGATGACTTAACTTGGTTGGATAGCGATAACATTGAGCAGGCACTCGAAACCATGTCAGAAGCAATAGCATCTGATTGAGATAGCTGTGTATAATGTGATCGTTTTTGCGTGAACGCACTCTCAAAGGATCTGTTGTTGGCAGTTTTTATACTATGCTGCTAATTACTTAGAGTGCATTTTTGATTCGTTTAGCTCAGATGCAAAAGCAGTACTTTTTGCATTGCACCACTAGCTAAATAATTACAACTACAAATTAAATAAGGAAAATAAAATGGCTAAGGGGCAATCTCTACAAGACCCATTTCTAAACGCGCTACGTCGTGAGCGTATTCCAGTGTCTATCTACCTTGTGAACGGTATCAAGCTACAAGGTCAGATCGAATCATTCGATCAATTCGTGATCCTGCTGAAAAATACTGTAAACCAAATGGTGTACAAGCACGCGATTTCTACAGTTGTGCCGGCTCGTCCAGTGAGCCACCACAGCGGTGATCGTCCTCAAGGCGACCGTCCACAAGAGAAATCAGAAGATTAATTCTTCATCGAGTATTTTTAAAATAAGGAGTTGATTGCTTGTTTGACCGTTATGAATCCGGTGAGCGAGCCGTACTTGTTCATATCAACTTCACGCAAGAAGGTGAATGGGAAGATCTGGCTGAGTTCGAAATGCTGGTTTCTTCCGCTGGGGTTGAGACGCTGCAAGTTGTAACTGGTAGTCGTCAATCCCCACACCCGAAATACTATGTCGGAGAGGGTAAGGCCCAAGAAATTGCTACTACGGTACAATTGACTGGTGCTGAAATTGTGATTTTTAATCACTCCCTCTCTCCTGCCCAAGAACGTAACCTCGAAGCACTGTGCAAATGTCGAGTTCTCGACCGCACTGGTCTCATCCTCGATATCTTTGCTCAACGAGCACGAACACACGAAGGTAAGTTACAGGTTGAGCTGGCCCAACTTCGACACATTTCTACTCGTTTAATTCGTGGTTGGACGCACCTTGAAAGGCAGAAAGGGGGGATTGGTTTACGTGGCCCGGGTGAAACCCAGCTGGAAACCGACCGTCGTTTATTGCGTGAACGAATCAAAGCCATCCTGCGCCGCCTAGAAAAGGTAGCCAAGCAGCGTGAACAAGGACGCCGTGCCCGAAATCGAGCTGAAATCCCAACAATTTCTCTCGTGGGTTACACCAACGCGGGTAAGTCGACACTCTTCAACCGAATAACCGAAGCTGGCGTGTATGCCGCTGACCAATTGTTTGCTACTTTGGATCCTACACTACGTAAGATGGAGTTAGCGGATGTTGGCCCAGCCATACTGGCAGATACGGTTGGTTTTATTCGACATTTGCCTCACGACTTGGTTGCTGCCTTCAAAGCGACCTTGCAGGAAACGCAAGAAGCTGACATTTTGTTACATGTTGTTGATGCCAGTGATGAGCGTTTTCGTGAGAATATTCAAGCTGTTCATGAAGTATTAGAAGAGATCGACGCGCACGAAGTGCCGACGCTTGTCGTCATGAACAAAATCGACAATCTAGAGTCGCAGACACCTCGTATAGAACGTGATGAGGAAGGGGTTCCTCGTGCGGTCTGGGTATCTGCAATGGAAGGATGGGGCATTGAGCTCCTGTTTGATGCGCTGACGGAACGTCTGGCGTCGCAAATGGTCGAGCATCAGTTGCGAATTCCTCCACAGTATCAAGGAAGATTCCGTAGTACATTCTTCCAAATGAAGTGTATTCAACGTGAGGAATACGACCAGGATGGTAACTTGTTGATCGATATTCGAATGCAGCAAGTAGATTGGTCTAGACTTGAAAAAAGAGAAGGGGCAGTTTTGACTGACTTTATAGTCACTTAAAGGACTGCTACAGTATAACGTCATATCAAATGATGGAGCTTTCTAATGGCGTGGAATGAGCCTGGAAATAACAACGGCAACAATGGCCGCGATAATGACCCTTGGGGTAATAATAATCGTGGTGGCCAGCGTCCTGGTGGCCGAGATCAAGGTCCGCCAGATTTAGATGAAGTGTTCAACAAACTGAGTCAAAAGCTGGGTGGCAAGTTTGGTAAAAAAGGTGGCGGTGGTTCCTCTATCGGCGGTGGCGGTGGTGCAATTGGCTTTGGTGTCATTGCGATCATTGCAATTGCGGTGTGGATTTTCGCTGGTTTTTACACCATCGGTGAAGCAGAGCGTGGTGTTGTACTGCGTTTAGGTAAATACGATCGTATCGTAGACCCAGGCCTTAACTGGCGTCCTCGTTTTATTGATGAATACGAAGCGGTTAACGTACAAGCGATTCGCTCACTACGTGCATCTGGTCTAATGCTGACGAAAGATGAAAACGTAGTAACGGTTGCAATGGACGTTCAATACCGAGTTGCTGACCCATACAAATACCTATACCGCGTGACCAATGCAGATGATAGCTTGCGTCAAGCAACAGACTCTGCGCTACGTGCGGTAATTGGTGATTCACTAATGGATAGCATTCTAACCAGTGGTCGTCAGCAAATTCGTCAAAGCACTCAAGAAACACTAAACCAAATCATCGATAGCTATGATATGGGTCTGGTGATTGTTGACGTGAACTTCCAGTCTGCACGTCCGCCAGAGCAAGTAAAAGATGCGTTTGATGACGCGATTGCTGCGCGTGAGGATGAAGAGCGTTTCATCCGTGAAGCAGAAGCTTACAAGAACGAAATCTTGCCGAAGGCAACGGGCCGTGCTGAACGTTTGAAGAAAGAAGCTCAAGGTTACAACGAGCGTGTAACTAACGAAGCATTGGGTCAAGTAGCCCAGTTTGAAAAACTACTACCTGAATACCAAGCGGCTCCTGGCGTAACACGTGACCGTCTGTACATTGACGCGATGGAAGAGGTTTACACCAACACATCTAAAGTGTTGATTGACTCTGAATCAAGCGGCAACCTTTTGTACCTACCAATCGATAAATTGGCAGGTCAAGAAGGCCAAACAGACACTAAACGTAAATCGAAATCTTCTTCAACCTACGATCACATTCAACTAGAGTCTGAGCGTACACAAGAAGAAACATCGAACACGCAGTCTCGTTCAACAGGTACACGTCAAGGGAGATACTAAGAATGCGTAAGTTAATGATCCCTGTACTGGTAATCGCACTAGCATTGATGCTGATGTCTCTGTTTGTGATTCCTGAAGGTGAGCGCGGTATTGTGGTTCGATTTGGTCGTGTTCTTAAAGACAATAACGACATCACTCGAATTTATGAACCGGGTCTGCATTTCAAAATGCCACTGTTTGATCGCGTGAAGCAGTTAGATGCTCGTATTCAAACGATGGATGGACGTGCTGACCGTTTCGTAACGTCAGAGAAAAAAGACGTTATCATCGATTCGTACGTGAAATGGCGTATTGAAGACTTCGGCCGTTACTACCTAGCAACAGGCGGTGGTAACTCTCTGACAGCCGAAGCGCTTCTTGAGCGTAAAGTCACAGACGTACTTCGTTCTGAGATTGGTGCTCGCGAAATCAAGCAAATCGTTTCTGGTCCACGTAATGATGATGTGCTACCAGAAGACGCAAGCAGTGATGAAGTGAACACAGAAGCGGCACGTGAAGCGTTAGAAATTGATGGTGAACGTGACCTAATCATGTCGGATGTACTGCGAGATACTCGTGAAAGCGCAATGAAAGACTTGGGTGTTCGCGTTGTCGATTTCCGTATGAAGAAAATCAACCTTCCTGATGAGATCAGTGAGTCAATTTACCGTCGTATGCGCGCTGAGCGTGAGTCGGTAGCTCGTAAGCACCGTTCTCAAGGTCGTGAGAAAGCAGAAATCATTCGTGCACAAGCGGAACTTGAAGTAGCAACCATTCTTGCAGAAGCGGATAAAACCGCTCGTGTTACACGCGGTGAAGCGGATGCAGAAGCAGCGAAGATCTATGCGAATGCATACAACAAAGATCCTGAGTTCTTCAGCTTCCTACGTTCTCTAAGAGCATACGAAAAATCATTCAGCTCTAAAAGCGACATTCTTGTTCTGGATCCGAAGAGTGACTTCTTCCAGTATATGAATAACGCGAAAGGTGCGAAAGCTGAATAAGCGAACCATCTGAAATCTAAAAAGGCTCCGTAAGGAGCCTTTTTTGTATCGGTTGTACCGTTGGTTTTGGTATGCCACCAAACATTAGCTCATCATAAATGCGATGACGGCTCCCGCCACCACAAGGCAGCCACCAATGCGCCGTAGCTGGTTGTCCGGTTGTTCACTCAGCTGTGCCACCATGTTTCGCCAGCCGTTTGGCGCGATCAAAGGGCCTATGCCTTCGGCAATTAAAACAAGTCCAATCGCTAGCCAAATAAAGTCAGACATAAAGATTTCCAGTCGAATTTAGAAAAGTAAATATTATCAGTGATGTATTGATTTCGAAATGTACAGCGTTGATGAGATTACATTCTGGTATCAACTCTGTGAACAAAAAATGACTGCAAGAATTGCGATTCGGTGCTAGAATCCATTTTTAACTAGCAATCAGACTTGGAAAGATGGGAAATAACGTAGTCGTTCTAGGCACCCAATGGGGTGACGAAGGTAAAGGTAAAATTGTAGACCTTTTAACTGAAGATGCAAAATACGTGGTGCGCTACCAAGGCGGTCACAACGCAGGTCACACTCTTGTAATTGACGGTGAAAAAACCGTTCTTCACTTAATTCCATCAGGTATCCTTCGCGATAACGTAAAATGTGTTATCGGTAACGGTGTTGTACTATCACCTGAAGCTCTACTTAAAGAAATGAAACCTCTTGAAGAGCGTGGTATTCCAGTACGCGAACGTCTTTTCATTTCTGAAGCATGTCCTCTAATTCTTCCTTACCACGTTGCAATGGACCAAGCTCGCGAAATCGCTCGCGGTAAAAAAGCTATCGGTACAACTGGTCGTGGTATCGGTCCTGCATACGAAGATAAAGTTGCTCGTCGCGGTCTACGCGTTGGCGACCTATTCGATATGGAAGCTTTCGCAGAGAAACTTAAAGAAGTTATGGAATACCACAACTTCCAACTAGTTAATTTCTACAAAGCTGAGCCAGTAAGCTATGAAGCAGTGCTTGAAGAAGCAAAAGGCTACGCAGAGCTACTAACTTCAATGGTTATCGACGTAACTGACGAACTAGACGCAGCACGCAAGCGCGGCGACAAGATCATGTTCGAAGGTGCGCAAGGTACACTACTTGATATCGACCATGGTACTTACCCATACGTAACTTCTTCTAACACGACTGCTGGTGGTGTTGCTGCAGGTTCTGGTTTCGGTCCTCGTCACATCGGTTACATTCTAGGTATCGCGAAAGCATACTGTACTCGTGTTGGTGCTGGTCCATTCCCAACAGAATTGTACGATGGTCTAGAGAAGCAAGACCCAGTAGGTAAGCACCTAGGTACTGTAGGTCACGAGTTCGGCGCAACCACTGGTCGTCTACGTCGTACTGGTTGGTTCGATGCTGTAGCTATGCGTCGTGCAATCCAAATCAACTCTGTATCTGGTTTCTGTCTAACTAAACTAGACGTACTAGATGGTCTAGAAGAGCTAAAAATCTGTACTGGTTACAAGATGGAAGATGGCTCTGTACTAGAAGTTTCGCCAATGGCTGCTGAAGCATTCGAAAAAGCGACGCCAATCTACGAAACAATGCCAGGTTGGTCTGAGAACACATTTGGTGCTAAGTCACTAGATGCTCTACCTCAAGCAGCTCTAAACTACATCAAACGTATCGAAGAGCTAACGGGCGTACCAGTAGACATCATCTCAACTGGTCCAGACCGTAACGAAACTATCATTAAGGTTCACCCATTCGAAGCTTAATAAGTACTCGTTAGAGATTTTAAAAGCCGACCTCAAGGTCGGCTTTTTTGTATCTGAGATAAAAATACCCACAGAGATAAATAATCTGCATATGGCAAGTTATTGCCGTTAAGCTTAAGGAAGAGGCAAAAATTGTCTAAAGCTTAGCTGCTGATTGCCGATAAGTTTATCAAGCAGGGGAGATCCTTGGCTGATCTTTGGTTTCTCAGATACCTTGAAGAGTACGTTTATGAAGTTACGAACAGTGGCTGCTTCACTGTTACTGATGCTGTCTGCCACAACAGTGCGAGCGAGTGCTGCTGATGTTGGTGCGCCAGTCCCCATCTACACCGAAGCAGAACTGATAAAGCTTATTGAGCAGAATAAGCATTTACAACGCGTGCGCGCTGATAACTGCCAGCTGGTGGAAGATATCGTAGCTCGTGCGACTCGAATTAACTTGCCTGCTTATGAGTTCCTATATGGCGACATGTTGGCGTGGGGGGTATGTGTCGAGCAAGATGTCGAGCTGGGGCTCTACTACATGGAAAATGCCGCGCAGCAAGGCTTACCTGCGGCATTAGAGCAGATTGGGCGTTACTATTCGCGCGGTACTTTGGTGCAACAAGACAAAGAGCGTGCGATTCCGTATTTGCGTGAAGCCGCTTCTATGGGTAATTTAAACGCGCGTATTCATCTGGCTGAATTGCTGCTACGCGATTACGGTAGTCCGTTGGACTATGAAGATGCTTACCGCTGGTTGTACAACTCGGTGACCGCCGATCAGCGTCAACATAAACGCATTGCCGTATTAAGGCGTGGGCTAGAACAGCGTATGCCACAAAACATCATTGCACGCGCAAAAAGGCGTGACATGTTCTGGTAGATCTCCAGAAAATTTTCGGTAACTTCATACAACAAAGCCCACACTTCGTGGGCTTTGTTGTTTTCCCGATAGGTGAACGCGCTTAAACCACCTTATGTGGGCCAAAGCATTCGTAATGGAATTGTTCCTCAGGGACGCCAAGTTCTTGTAGCTGTTTCGCGACGTGCTGCATAAAGCCCACCGGACCACAGAAGTACACTTGTACGTTGTCTTGTTTGAGTGCGGCTTCGATTTCATGCAGGTTTACAAAGCCGGTAAAGTGGAAGTCTTCACCTATCTTGTCTTCTGCCGTTGGTTGGTTATACCAAATGAGCGCGTTCATGTTTTCTTTCGCCGTGACTAGCTGGTTTACGTGCTCTTTAAAGGCGTGGTGTTTGCTGTTTTCTGTTGCATGTACCCAAGTCACTGGCGCGTGATGTTCCGTCAAGCTTTCTAGCATTGACAGTGTTGGCGTAAGGCCGACACCTGCAGAAATCAGCACCACTGGTGTATTGGTGTCTACATCCATAAAGAAATCACCCGCTGGCGCTGCGAGTTTTACTTTATCGCCGATGTTTAGCTCATCGTGCAGGTAGTTGGATACTTTACCGCCTTGTTCACGTTTTACGGAGATGCGGTAAGTGTTCTCTTGAACCGAAGAAGATAGGCTGTATTGACGGATCTCTTGGTTTTCAAACTTATCGCTGTTGATGTAGATGCCGAGGTACTGCCCAGGCTTGTACTTCGTCACTTTACTGCCATCCGTCGGTTTGAAAACAAAACTGCAAATGTGTTCACTTTCCAATTGTTTACCGACCAACTCAAACTCACGTAGCCCTCGCCAACCACCTTCTTGCGATGCATTCGCTTGATAGATTTGCTCTTCGCGCTGGATAAATACATTAGCCAATACGCCATAAGCTTCAGCCCACGCGTCTAAAACTTCTTGGCCCGGATTGAATAACTCATCAATTGTAGCGATCAAGTGTTTACCTACGATTTGATACTGATCTTTCGTGATCAAAAAGCTGGTGTGTTTATGCGCAATTTTCTCCACAGCGCCAAGCAGAGCAGGCAAGTTTTCAATGTTAGCAGCGTATGCACAGATGGCATTGAATAGCGCTTCACGCTGATCGCCATTACGCTGGTTGCTCATGTTGAAAATGTCTTTTAACTCAGGGTTGTGAGTAAACATGCGGTCATAGAAGTGAGCGGTCAGTTTTGGTCCTGTTTCTGCGATTAGTGGCGCGGTCGCTTTCACGATCTCAATGGTTTGATTGTTGAGCATAAGAACTTCCTATTTTAAAGTTGTATTTATAATGCATGTTTAAAGTTGTATCTCAAATGTATCTTTCGATCAAGAAAAGATTTACACTTTTGTCGATAGCGTAAGTTGGTTGTTTCGTCACTGACATTGAGCTATTAAGTCGCACTCTGGGAGAGAACATGCAGTTAACGAGCTTTACTGATTACGCGCTGAGAACCTTGATTTATTTAGCATCATTGCCAAAAGATG
Organism: Vibrio sp. S457-15; assembly: GCF_000960545.1. Classification (NCBI taxonomy): domain Bacteria; kingdom Pseudomonadati; phylum Pseudomonadota; class Gammaproteobacteria; order Vibrionales; family Vibrionaceae; genus Vibrio; species Vibrio sp. S457-15. Next base: position 89,207 of record NZ_JYOQ01000042.1, read on the forward strand.
AGCTGACCAATATCACCGAAGTGACGGATTTGTTTGGTGTGTCTCGTAATCATATGGTCAAAGTAATCAACCGTTTAGGGCAGCTAGGCTACGTACATACCGTACGCGGTAAAAACGGTGGTATTCGCTTGATGAAGCCAGCGTCTGAGATCACCGTTGGTGGTGTCGTGCGAGATTTGGAGCCGTTAGATTTGGTCAATTGTGGGGTGGAGTTTTGCCACATTACTCCCGCATGCCGCCTCAAAGATAAGCTTGCCAAAGCAAAAAGTGCCTTCCTCGCCGAGTTGGATGAGTGCACCATTGAATCCTTACTGAGTGATAACTCTGAGCTTTTGATCCTGCTTGCTCGCCCTTAGTTTATTTGCAGTTCCAGAGTCGATCTCGATCATTCTTTTTTCAAAGCAATTCTGTAGGTTATCGAGAGACTCAGATATACTAGCTCTATACCTTCCTTGCTAGATAGGCGTGCCTATGTCAGACAATATTCCAAACGATCCATTCGCAGATCGTGAATCCCAAAATTACGAAAATCCAATTCCAAGCCGAGAGTTCATCCTCGAGTTCCTTGAACAAGCGGGCGTGCCAATGAACCGCAATGACTTGTTCGAAGCTTTAAAGTTAGCGGGCGAAGAGCAATACGAAGGGTTGCGCCGCCGTTTACGTGCCATGGAACGAGATGGTCAACTGGTGTTTACCCGCCGTCAATGCTACGCATTGCCTGAAAAACTTGAAATGGTGAAAGGTTACGTGATTGGCCACAAAGATGGTCACGGTTGGGTACGTCCAGAAGGCAGCGTCGGCAAGGACGATGATATTTTGCTGCCACATCACCAAATGAAGAACATCATTCATGGTGATTTCGTGCTGGTGCAACCAACAGACAACAGCAAGCGTGGTCGTCGTGAAGGTCGCTTAGTTCGCGTACTTGAAGAGCGCAATAGCCAGATTGTTGGCCGCTTCTTCCTTGAGTACGGCTACTCATATGTTGTGCCGGATGATTCGCGCATCAGCCAAGATATTCTGATCCCGAACGAGCATAAAGCTGGCGCTCGTATGGGTAACGTCGTGGTGATTGAAATTACCGATCGTGGTTCTCGCTCGCGTGGCATGATGGGTAAAGTGGTTGAAGTTCTTGGCGAAAATATGGCGCCAGGTATGGAAACACAAATCGCAATTCGCACCCATCAAATCCCTTATGAGTGGCCAGAAGCGGTCGAAAAACAAATCGTAAACTTGGGCGAAGAAGTGCCTGAAGAAGCGAAAGTTGGCCGTGTTGACTTGCGTGAATTGCCGCTCGTTACCATTGACGGTGAAGATGCGCGAGACTTCGATGACGCCGTTTTCTGTGAGAAGAAAAAAGATGGTGGCTGGCGTCTTTGGGTCGCAATCGCAGACGTAAGCTACTACGTGCGCCCAGACTCAGCGTTAGACAAAGAAGCCATCAACCGTGGTAACTCTGTGTACTTCCCATCGCAAGTTGTCCCAATGTTGCCTGAAGTGCTTTCAAACGGTTTGTGTTCGCTTAACCCGCAAGTGGATCGCTTGTGTATGGTGTGTGAGATGACCATTTCTGAAAGCGGTAAGCTCTCAAGCTACAAGCACTACGAAGCGGTAATGAATTCCCACGCTCGTCTCACATATAGCAAAGTGAGCGCGATTCTTGAAGGTGATGAAGAACTGCGTGAACGCTACCAGCCACTCGTGTCGCATCTTGAAGAGTTGCACGCGATGTACAAAGTGTTGAAAGAAGCGCGTGATCAACGTGGTGCGATTGAGTTTGAGACCGTCGAAACCAAATTCATTTTTAATGCTGAGCGCAAGATTGAAAGCATTGAGCCAGTGATTCGTAATGATGCGCATAAGATCATCGAAGAATGTATGATCTTAGCTAACATTGCCTCGGCATCATTGGTAGAAAAAGCCAAAGAGCCTGCACTGTATCGTATTCACGAATCTCCGGGTGAGCTGCGCTTGCAAGGCTTCCGCGATTTCCTAAGTGAGCTAGGTTTAGAGTTGAAAGGTGGTTTAGAACCTTCTCCAACAGACTACGCCGATCTCGCGCGTCAAATTGCAGGTCGTCAAGACCAAGAGCTTATCCAAACCATGCTGCTGCGCTCCATGAAGCAAGCGGTGTACAACGCGGACAACGCAGGCCACTTCGGTTTGGCGCTTAAGCGTTACGCGCACTTTACGTCACCAATTCGTCGTTACCCTGACTTGTTGCTGCACCGTGCTATCAAGTACTTGATCGCTAAAGAAGAAGGCCGCAACCAAGACCGTTGGACGCCAACGGGTGGTTACCATTACTCATTCGATGACATGGACTTCTACGGCGAACAATGTTCAATGACTGAGCGCCGCGCTGATGATGCAACGCGTGAAGTTGCGGATTGGTTGAAGTGTGAATACATGCAAGATCACGTCGGCGATGAGTTGGAAGGCGTGATTGCTAACGTCACCAGTTTTGGCTTCTTCGTGCGCTTGACCGATCTGCATATCGATGGTTTGGTGCACATTTCAACGCTTGCGAACGACTACTACCAGTTTGATCCTATTGGTCAAAGACTTATCGGTGAAAGCTTCGGTAACATCTATCGTTTGGGTGATGCGGTCAAAGTAAAAGTGCTGGCTGTTAACCTAGATGACAAGCAAATTGACTTTGAATTGGTCGAAACAAGTCGTAAGCTACGCGGCGAAGGTAAGACAGCTAAGAAACGAGCTGCGGAAGCGCAACGCAAAGCCAAAGAGAAAAAACGTGCGGCGACACGTTCTTCATCAAAAGAAGGTGCTGCAGCGCGCGCTGTTCCTGCTATTGAGCCAACTAAGCGCCCAGAACAAACGGATTCTGGCCGTAAACGCAAAGGGCCAAAACGTGGGGATGACGACAGCGCAAAGAAGCCAAAGGTGAAGAAAGCCCACAAGAAAAAGCCACACAGTAAGCCAAAGAAAACCAAGCGCACTAAGCAAGACGCGCAGTAGGCTGAAGCGCCAATCTGTTACCGCAGATTGGCGGTGAGCGAAGCACAGAAACAGGTTAAGTAATGAGTAACGAATTTATTTACGGTATTCATGCCGTGAAAGCGGTATTGGAACGCGAACCAGAACGTTTTATTGAAGCGTACGTTCTAAAAGGACGCCAAGACGATCGCCTAATGCCAATCTTGAACGATTTGCAGGTGTGTGGTGTTTCTATCCAACAAATGACGCGTAAAACCTTGGATGACAAAGCACATGGTGCAAACCACCAAGGCATCATCGCGCGCGTAAAACCAGCAAAACAGCTGAACGAAAACGACATCGACGACATCCTAGCGCAGCATGAGACACCGTTGCTATTGGTGTTGGATGGCGTGACTGACCCTCACAACCTTGGTGCCTGTTTACGTAACGCCGATGCTGCTGGTGTTGCTGCGATTATCGTTCCTAAAGATCGATCAGCACCAATGAATGCGACAGTAAGCAAAGTAGCCTGTGGCGCTGCAGAAGTGGTGCCTTTGATTCGTGTAACCAACCTAGCGCGCACAATGCGTACTCTGCAAGAGCAGGGCATCTGGTTCGTGGGTACGGCGGGTGAAGCGACACACGACATTTATCAAGCAAAACTGACTGGTCCTCTGGCAATTGTCATGGGCGCAGAAGGTGATGGCATGCGCCGCCTAACGCGAGAAACTTGCGATGATTTGATTAAAATCCCAATGGCAGGTAGCGTATCAAGTTTGAATGTGTCGGTTGCATCAGGCATCTGTTTATTCGAAGCAGTTCGTCAGCGCTTGGCTGCGAAGTAAGCGAATGAGAACATATGTCACTGAGCCCAAAGGCTTAGTGGCTTGAAGAATCAAACACATAGGATGGGAAACCATCCTTTGTTATTTTTAGCTAGGGAAATTATGACTCAACAAGATATTAAACTGATTGCGTTCGATCTGGATGGCACATTGTTGGACAGCGTACCTGATTTGGCGGTTGCTGCAGACCAAGCGGTACAAGCTTTGGGTTACCCTGCAGTATCGGAAGAGCAAGTACGTGATTACGTAGGTAACGGTGCTGACGTCCTGATTGGCCGTGCACTAAGCCAAAGCATGACCATCAGTAGCGATCTTAGTGAAGAGCTGCGCGCAAAAGGACGCGAGCTGTTTGATGACTTTTACGCGCAAAGCGGTCATCAGCTGAGCCATCTTTACCCAACAGTAAAAGAGACGCTAGAAGAGCTACATCAGGCAGGCTTTACGATGGCGCTTGTAACGAACAAACCATCGAAGTTTGTGCCAGAAATTCTAGAGCAACATGGCATCGCAAAATACTTTGTGGACGTATTGGGTGGTGATGCATTCCCTGAGAAAAAACCAAACCCCGTCGCACTGAACTGGTTGATGGAAAAACATCAGGTGAAAGCGAGCGAAATGCTGATGGTTGGCGACTCGAAGAATGACATCCTTGCGGCGAAAAACGCAGGTTGTGCTTCGTTTGGTTTAACATACGGTTACAACCATGGTGAGCCTATTTCAGCTTCAAACCCAGATTTTGTCGCAGACAGTTTATCTGAATTATTGGAAGTAGTAGCCGTTTCTGCATAACGGCAACAAAAGAGCTTCCAAAATACTTGTTAATGAGTACACTGAGTAAACCGTGCGCTAAAAGCCGCACGGTTTTTCATTTTAATTAGATTAAGAAGTCAAAGGAATCATTCTAATGAGCAAACCCATCGTATTGAGTGGTGTTCAACCGTCAGGTGAACTAAGTATCGGTAACTACTTGGGTGCTCTACGTCAATGGCAGCAGATGCAAGACGATTATGATTGCCAATACTGTGTTGTAGACCTTCACGCGGTTACGGTTCGCCAAGATCCTAAAGCCCTACATGAAGCGACTCTAGACGCATTGGCGATCTGTCTGGCAGTTGGTGTTGATCCGAAGAAGAGCACGCTATTTGTTCAGTCACACGTACCAGAGCATGCTCAACTTGGTTGGCTTCTTAACTGTTACACTCAAATGGGTGAACTGAGCCGTATGACTCAGTTTAAAGACAAGTCTGCACGTTACGCGAACGACGTAAACGTGGGTCTGTTTGATTACCCAGTGCTAATGGCAGCCGACATCCTGCTTTACGGCGCACACCAAGTGCCAGTAGGTAGCGATCAGAAGCAGCACCTAGAATTAGCGCGTGATATCGCAACGCGTTTCAACAACATTTACTCACCAGAAAGCCCAATCTTCACGGTGCCTGAGCCATACATTCCAACGGTTAACGCACGCGTAATGAGCCTTCAAGATGCGACGAAGAAAATGTCGAAGTCTGATGATAACCGTAAGAACGTTATCACGCTGCTTGAAGAGCCGAAATCGATCATCAAGAAGATCAATAAAGCGCAAACGGATACCGAAACGCCACCAAGCATTCGCCATGATGTTGAAAACAAAGCGGGTATTGCAAACCTAATGGGTCTTTACTCTGCAGCGACAGGCATGAGCTTTGAAGAGATTGAAGCGAAATACAAAGGTGTTGAAATGTACGGCCCATTCAAGAAAGACGTGGGTGAAGCGGTTGTTGCGATGCTTGAGCCAATTCAAGAAGAATACCGTCGTATTCGCGCAGATCGCGCATTTATGGATGAAGTGATGAAGCAAGGCGCGGAGAAAGCATCGGCTCGCGCGGCGGAAACACTGAAGAAAGCATACGAAGCTGTCGGTTTTGTTGCTCGTCCGTAATCTCAAGTAATCCAATACCCAAAAAGCTCCACTTCGGTGGAGCTTTTTTTATGTGCTGAGAAAATTACTCAAAGGGCGTGTTGTCCATACAGCGCTCCATATCATAGTACTCAACGCGGCCACGAGCGCCTAAAAACGAAGACTTCACCACCATCCCACGATCCACATAATTAGTGAGGAAAACACAGGATATCTCGTAACTTAACTGTTTGATTTTATATGGCTCCCAGTAATAGTCTGGTCCAGGCAGGCGGGCACGAAAAGAAATGACACCATCGTCACTGACTTCAAACTCTTCCATTCCCTTGAACTCATTTTTTGCTGATTGGATAGTTTTTTGCTTGGCGGTTGGGTAAAGCGGTTCAGTAGATGTTAGCTGACAGCCCGTCATAAGCCCAAACGCGGAGAGAGCTAGTCCAATACGTTGAATTGTTTTCATTGATTTTTCCACGATAGATGATGGATGAGATCTTATTGTCTCGCGTTGGTTTTATAACGCTTGTGTATGTTTTTCTCCACTGTGTTGTCGGAATTTATCATTTTTGATTGATAAAAATTTGAAGTGTGAATGGCGAATACGCAAAGCGGGGGAGTAAATAACAAGCGAGATTCTGAAATAAACTAAAGTAGCAATATTCTAAATTAGTAATTAATTATATTTAATGAAGCATGAAAGCGCTTGAAATAATAGTTTGGTGTACCAAGAAAGCATTGATGTATTCCATAACATGGAACGGAAAAATAAACTGAGCAATTAGTCTAATTTTGCTTTCCTGCTGCACTACTGAACTGTATTTATTACAAAATATGTTTGAATACGCTGTTTTGGCATATTTTTATAGATTCACATGTGATTTATTTCACGGCTTTTACTGCTCTTTCTTATTTATTTCATAAATAAACCTGATAGTAGACGCAAATGGTAGGCTCTGATCGGAGCTTAGTTTGCATTTAAATAAATATCAGGTACGACAATGGACACGTTAATCAAACCCTCAATACTTGCATTAACCATCGCCAGTGCGCTTAGCGCTAACGCGAATGCAGAAATTATCATTTCCCAGTACGTAGAAGGTGGCTCGTATAATAAAGCGGTCGAGATCGCGAATACCGGTGATGTCGCAGTCACGCTAACAGGTTATGAGCTAGCGAAATCATCTAATGGTGGTGGCACTTGGGGCAGCAAGATCGATTTGAGCCAAGTAACGTTGCAAGCGAAGCAGGTGTTTGTTCTTGCCCATGGCGATGCCAGCGATGCGATTAAAGCAGTGGCTGACCAGACCGATAAAAACGTGGCGAACTTTAATGGTGACGATCCTCTCGCACTATTAAAAGATGGTGAAGTTCACGACATGGTCGGCGTGATGGGTGGTGTAGCATTTGGCAAAGACGCCACTTTGGTACGTAACGGTGACGCACTGACGCCTTCTGCGACTTTCCAATCTTCTCAATGGACAACGTTAGCAAAAGACAACATTGATGGCTTGGGCGAGCTGAATGCAGCTGAGCCACCTGCAGCATTTGTGTGTGAAGTGGATGGACACGCGCCAACGTTCACATCCATTCAAGACATTCAAGGAGAAGGTGCTTCTTCGCCATTTATCGATGGTTACCCATACATTACGACAGAAGAGCATTTTGTTACTGGTGTCGTGAGCGCTGTTACTAGCGGTTTGACGAAAGGCTTCTACCTGCAAGCTATCGAGAACGATAACAACGATAAGACGTCAGAAGGTCTATTTATTCATACGAACGCCGCAGATACCGAGCTAAAGCCTGGTGACGTAGTTTGTGTGAAAGGTAAGGTTCAGGAGTACTACAGCAATACTCAGCTTTCTTCTGACGCAACCAGCTATGTAAAAACTGGCACGTCAGACATTTCATTGGTGACGCCGCTTGTGATCAAAGAAGGCGAAACTCTGCGTGATGCGTTAGAGCGTCATGAAGGGATGCAAGTGACGCTGAACTCAGCCAGTGATTTGTTTGTTACTCGCAACTTCTCTTACGATTACGATTCAAAACGTAACAACATGATGTTGTCGCACCAAGCTCCGCTCTTTAAGCCAACTCAGCTTCACGCAGCAGACAGTGCAGAAGCGGTCGCGCTAGCAAAACAAAATGCAGAGAATCGAGTTTTCCTAGAATCTGATGCCAAAGCACCGAACGGCAAAATTCCTTACTACCCTGAGTTTGGTCAAGATTTGGATCAAGACGGTTCATCTGAACAGCACATTCGCTTAGGTTCGCGCGTTGAAGGTTTACAGGGCGTAGTGAATTACAGCTACAACGAATACCGTCTGATCGCGACGAACGATGTAAACAACACTAACTTTGTGGCAACGGGTGATGGTTTTGATGTAGAGCGTAAAGCGGCGCCAGCTATCGCAGAGTCGGATTTACGCGTTGCAAGCTTTAACGTGCTTAACTACTTCACTTCGGTTGCAGACAGCGGAAACAACAACCCGACAGGCCAAAACCGTGGCGCGACGAATCACGATGAGTTCTTGATCCAACAAGCGAAGATCGTGTCTGCGATGAACAAGATGGATGCTGACATCATTGGTTTGATGGAAGTGGAGAATAACGGCTTCGGTGATGGCAGTGCTGTGCAAAACTTGGTGGATGCATTGAATGCAGAAATCGATGACGCAGACGATCATTACACTTACGTTGAAATCGCAGATAAAGACAAGTACCAAGAAGAGTACTTCGGAAGCGATGCGATCATGGTTGCTATCTTGTACCGCGCGAAAGTGGTCACGCCAAAAGAAGCGGCGAAAGTGATCTTCACGCCAGAGCAGCACATTGCCGAAAATACCATTACCCGTAAAGATGGTGCTGAGAGCAACCCTGCGTACGACAAATACCAACGCCACAGCTTGTTGCAAACCTTCACGGTACAAGAGAGCGGTGAAGATCTTTCTATCGTCGTTAACCACTTCAAATCGAAAGGTTCTGAATGTATTGAAGAGTGGATTGCCGGCGTAGAAGACTCGGAGCCTGCGGATCTGCAAGGTAACTGTAACAACTTCCGTGTTTCTGCTGCGCACGCAGTGGGTGAAGCGTTGAAAGACGTGAAAGGCGATGTGTTGCTGATGGGGGACCTCAATGCGTATGGCATGGAAGATCCACTACTGACACTGACTGACTACTCGAAAGAGAAATACGGACGTGATATCTACACAGCGGGTTACACCACAATCAACGGTGGTGAGTTGCAAGTTGAGCAAACGCAAATCAAACAAGGTTACGGCCTGAACAACCTTAATACCTTGCTGCATGGCACTGACACGTTCTCGTACACCTATTCTGGTGAGCTGGGCAATTTAGACCACGCCTTGGCAAGCAACAGTTTGGCGCAAAAAGTGGTAGCGATTGAAGATTGGCACATTAACTCACTAGAAAGTAATTTGTTTGAGTATGGCAGCAAATACACAGGTGACATGCCGAAATACAAAGATGCGTTCTCGGCATCTGACCACGATCCTGTGATCATCGCGATTGATTTACCTGATACGGATATCGATTTACCGAAAGCGGGTGAAAACTTAGCGGTAGATGTACGTTTGCCACCAAACGCGGTTGCAGGTGAAATCGTGACTGTTAGCTTAACCGTCGCGACTCAAGCTACCGCTGTAAGTAGTGACGCGAAAGCTTACTCAGCGAGCAAGACTTTGGATCAAACGGACATTAAAGCGCGCAGCGTGAATGTTGAGTTTGAACAGGCGCCAGAGCAAGGTAACTACCAACTGGAAGAGAAAGTGACAGACTCGACTGGCAACGTCGTTAAGTTTAGCTCTGCTCGTGCAGTCTCTATGACTCAACCTGAAACGGGCACCACAGATTCGAAAGACTCTGATGGTGGTTCGTTTGGGTTTGGTGCACTGCTAGCAATGCTTGGACTTGGTTTGTTCCGCCGCCGCCGTTAAGCCACTCCTTTCCTAAAAACATAGCTGTAAAACTCAAAGGCCAGCCGATGCTGGCCTTTTTATTGCGCAAAGACTTGCCTTTCTAATTGGGTGTTGCAAAATACCGCCCTCAATTGTGGTAAACCAGACAATTGATCCTTAAGCCTTGCCAAAACGGATTGGAGCAGCCGACACGTTATGTTGTTGATCATCGATAACTACGATTCTTTCACTTATAACCTTTACCAATACTTTTGCGAGCTTGGCGCTCAGGTAAAGGTCGTGCGCAATGACGAAATCGACATTCAAGGTATCGAAGCCCTCAATCCAACCCATTTGGTGATTTCCCCTGGGCCTTGTACGCCAAACGAAGCGGGTATTTCCCTGCAAGCGATAGAGCATTTCGCCGGTAAGCTTCCTATTTTAGGGGTGTGCCTTGGTCATCAAGCCATTGCGCAAGTGTTCGGTGGCGAAGTTGTGCGTGCGAGACAAGTCATGCATGGTAAAACATCGCCTATCCGCCATACGGGTCGCAGTGTGTTTAAAAATCTAAATAACCCACTTACGGTAACCCGCTACCACTCTCTCGTGGTGAAAAACGGCACGTTACCCGATGTGTTTGAATTGACCGCTTGGACTGAACTGCCTGATGGAAGCATGGACGAAATTATGGGATATCAGCACAAAACCCTGCCTATTGATGCTGTGCAGTTTCATCCAGAATCAATCAAAACTGAGCAAGGACATGAGCTGTTAGCCAACTTTCTTGCACGCAGAGCGATCTGATCTCGATCACTTTTCTTAACAAATTGTTCATCTTTTTGACGGTGTAAGTGGAATGCAAAACTATGCGTTTCATGGTTGATGATCTGCTTATGCACGCCATTTTGACTCGTCTAACCCCTGTATTACATAACTTTTGTAAAAATTCACTTCTCTATTTTACTTTCTTGATGCATAAATACTCATAAGTAGTGATTAACGGCAGTTGCGCAGCAATACGAAAAGAATAAATCACTATTGAAATGGTTAATTAAATGTAAATACAATGCCGCAATAGCTTAAATGCAAAACATTATTTGCTGGCAACGATGGCCGGTTAAATTCGCTTATCTGCTACGCATGCGGTATCAAGAAGGAATGTGCAATGACAACGGAAATTAAAGTAGAGCGCGGTTTATTCGATGAGGTGATGGTACCTTGCTATAACCCGATGGAAATGATCCCTGTAAGAGGCAAAGGCTCACGTATTTGGGATCAGGACGATAACGAGTACATCGACTTTGCTGGTGGTATTGCAGTGAGCTGCTTGGGTCATTGTCATCCAGTAATGGTTGATGCGTTGACTGAGCAAGGCAACAAGCTGTGGCATCTAAGTAACGTGATGACTAACGAGCCGGCACTTCGCCTTGCGAAAAAGCTAACTGAAGTGAGCTTTGCTGAGCGCGTATTCTTTGCTAACTCGGGCGCAGAAGCAAACGAAGCGGCACTGAAATTAGCACGCCGTTACGCGGCAGATGTTCATGGCCCTGAAAAATCAGAAATCATCGCATTTAAACAAGGTTTCCACGGTCGTACATTCTTTACTGTGACGGTTGGCGGTCAAGCGGCTTACTCAGACGGTTTTGGTCCTAAGCCAGGCGATGTTACGCACTTACCATACAACGATATCGAAGCACTTCAAGCACACATGTCAGATCGCACATGTGCGGTTATGATGGAGCCGCTACAAGGCGAAGGCGGCATCGTGCCACCAACTCCGGAATTTGCTCAAGCAGTACGTGAACTGTGTGATAAGCACAACGCGCTACTTATCTTTGATGAAGTTCAAACGGGTAACGGACGTACTGGTCATTTCTATGCTTACCAAGGTCTAGGTATCACGCCAGATATTCTAAGCACCGCGAAATCACTGGGTGGTGGTTTCCCTATCGGTGCAATGCTAACAACAGCAAAACTGGCTGAGCATCTGAAAGTGGGCACTCACGGTTCAACATACGGTGGTAACCCATTGGCATGTGCAGTGGCAGAAGCGGTCGTTAACGAAGTGACAAAACCAGAAGTGCTTGCTGGTGTTTTAGAGCGCGAAGCGCTGTTCCGCGCAGGTCTAGAAAAGATCAATGCGAAGTACAACCTATTCTCTGAAGTTCGTGGCAAAGGTCTATTGCTAGGCGCTGCGCTGAATGAAGAGTGGCAAGGCCGTGCACGTGATGTGCTGGTTGCTGCAGGTAAACAAGGTCTATTGGTATTGGTTGCGGGTGCCAATGTCGTGCGTTTCACACCATCACTCGTTATCACACAACAAGAAATTGAAGAAGGCTTGGCGAAACTGGATAAAGCCATCGCGACTTTAGTTTAAGCGCGATATCAGTTTAAACGTCAACGCAGACACCCCCGTCAAGGATCTCTGATGGGGGAATTGTTCCTACAATATAGTTAGGATCTTCTTGCATCTGGAGGGAGTATTGATGCTAGTAGTTCGCCCTATCGCGATGTCGGATTATGACGCGCTGCACACCTGTGCGGTGGAGTCTGGTCACGGATTTACATCTCTACCGGTTAACGAAGAACTGTTAACCAATCGAATCAAACACTCGGAGTACAGCTTTGGTAAGCCCGACGTGACCGAGCCCGGTGACGAAGGCTACCTAATGGTGGGTTTTGACTCTGAATCGGGTGAGGTTGCGGGTACCACCGGAATCGAAGCATCTATTGGCTGGGACGTACCGTTCTACTCATATCACATCAGTAAAGTGGTTCACTCTTCGCCAAAACTCGGCGTAAATAACGTCGTTAAACTACTGACATTTGGCAACAACTACACGGGGAACAGTGAGATTTGTACGCTGTTCCTACGCGAAAAATATCGCCAGGGCCTAAATGGCCGTCTGATGTCTAAGTGCCGCTTTCTTATGATGGCGGAGCACCCGGAGCGTTTCTCTAAAACCATCTTTGCCGAGATGCGTGGCGTCTCTGATGCGAATGGTAATTCTCCATTCTGGCAATGGTTACAAGAGCATTTCTTCTCTATTGATTTCACACTTGCAGATTATCTTACCGGCATCGGCAAGAAAGGCTTTATCGCTGACTTAATGCCAAAGCTGCCAATTTACATCAACCTATTGAGCCCAGAAGCCCAAGCGGTGATTGGTCAAGTGCATGACAACACGCGCCCAGCGCTGAAGCTGCTAGAGCGTGAAGGATTTACCAACCGTGGCTACGTCGACATCTTCGATGGCGGTCCAACGGTTGAGTGTGACTTACGCAATATCGAATCGGTACGTCATTCATTCCGTGCTCAAGTCAAAATCTCAGCGCATACCAGCACTCAAGACTTCTTGATGTGTAACTCGTCATTCGAGAACTTCCGTGCCGCTGCAGCAAAAGCCGCGTACGACGCAGAAACGAAAAGCGTTGTGTTGGCGCCTGAATTAGCTGATGCGCTCTTGGTGAAGGAAGGGGATTTCGTTCGCCTTCTACCGCAGTAACAGACGACAGAATTTAAGGATAGTAACAATGACACATTGGATTGCAGGTGAATGGGTACAAGGTCAGGGTGAAGAGTTTGTGTCTCTGTCGCCGTACAACCAAGAAGTAATTTGGCGCGGTAACGGTGCAACGGCGGAACAAGTAGACCAAGCCGTTGCTGCAGCGCGTGCTGCGTTCGTCGAATGGAAAAAACGTCCATTCGACGAACGCGAAGCAATTGTGTTGGCTTTTGCTGAAAAAGTGAAAGAAAACAGTGAAAAAATTGCCGAAGTTATCGCGAAAGAAACGGGTAAACCAATTTGGGAAACGCGCACAGAAGCGGCTGCAATGGCTGGAAAAATCGCTATTTCTATTCGTGCCTACCATGACCGTACTGGTGAAGCGACTCGCGAAGCTGCGGGCAACCAGATTGTATTGCGACATCGCCCTCTTGGCGTAATGGCGGTGTTTGGGCCATATAACTTCCCTGGTCACTTACCGAATGGCCACATCGTTCCTGCCTTGCTAGCGGGGAACACAGTTGTGTTCAAACCATCTGAGCAAACGCCTTGGACTGGCGAGCTAGCTATGAAATTGTGGGAAGAAGCGGGTTTACCAAAAGGCGTGATCAACCTTGTTCAAGGTGCGAAGGAAACTGGTATTGCGCTGGCTGATGCGAAAGGTATTGATGGCATTCTGTTTACGGGCAGTGCGAACACGGGTCACATTCTGCATCGTCAGTTTGCAGGTCAACCAGGCAAGATGTTAGCGCTAGAAATGGGTGGCAACAACCCGATGGTCATCTCTGATAACTACGGTGATTTGGATGCAACGGTGTACACCATCATCCAATCGGCATTTATCAGTGCTGGTCAACGTTGTACTTGTGCTCGTCGTCTATACGTGCCGTTTGGTGAGAAAGGGGATGCTCTGATCACTAAGCTGGTAGAAGCGACGAAAAACATTCGCATGGATCAACCATTCGCAGAACCTGCGCCATTTATGGGCCCACAAATCTCTGTGGCTGCGGCGAAGTTCATTCTTGATGCGCAAGCAAACCTGCAATCTCTAGGCGGTGAAAGCTTAATTGAAGCGAAAGCAGGAGAGGCGGCGTTTGTTTCTCCTGGCATCATCGATGTGACTAACATTGCTGAGTTGCCAGATGAAGAATACTTCGGACCGCTGCTGCAAGTCGTGCGCTATGAAGGTTTGGATAAAGCCGTAGAGCTGGCGAATGACACGCGCTTTGGCCTGTCGGCTGGTCTTGTATCAACAGACGATCAAGAATGGGAATACTTTGTTGACCACATTCGCGCAGGCATCGTAAACCGCAACCGTCAATTGACGGGCGCAAGTGGTGACGCCCCATTTGGTGGCCCCGGTGCATCAGGCAACCTTCGTCCAAGCGCCTACTACGCGGCGGATTACTGTGCTTACCCTATGGCATCTATGGAAGGGCAGGCGACGGAATTACCTGCGACATTGAGCCCAGGCGTGACGCTTTAAGTTTCAATAACAGGGTCACGACCATGCATCGTGGCCCAATGTGCTGACGCATCATTTAGGTTTGGGTAGTACGCGTTGGCATTACACGGCAAGTGAGCACAGACTCAAAAAGCGTGTTTGACTGACTGACATTTACCGTCACAGGTTGATGGTTGCTCGTTCATTATTCTGGACAGCTTTTGGGCTGTGAACGAGCGACCACACTCTTATCTTAATCCTACATCTCGTAACAAGGAGTCGTTATGACGCCCGATGTGTTATTTGAATCGCTATGGCAAGACTACATCCAACGTCTTTGTCCTTCTGCTGCTAAGGTGCATCAGCTTCTACAAGAAGATGAGGCTCTGATTAATGATCATATTGCTTTACGCACTTTCAATGTTGAACCGCTAGGTATCGAGACATTGGCGAAACCGTTTTTAGCTGCTGGCTATAAAGCGTGTGGGGACTACGTATTTGAGAGCAAAAAACTGGTCGCAAAACACTATGAGCACCCAGATCCGAAGCAGCCTAAAGTCTTCATCAGTGAGCTGAAAGTCGAAGAGTGTTCGTCAGAGCTGCAAGATATTGTGGCGAAACTGGTTGCGCAAGTGGATGCTGAAAAACTGTCGGGCAGTGCATTTCTGCATGGCGGTCGCTTATGGGATCTAAGCTTTGCTGATTACCAAGCGTTGGCTAAAGAGAGCGAGTATGCGTCTTGGCTGGCCGCGCACGGTTATGGTGCTAATCACTTTACGGTGAGTGTGAATCAGCTGAATCAACACGATGAAGTCAAACAGGTTAACGACCATCTTCGTCAAGCAGGGTTTGTGATCAATGAGTCGGGCGGTGAGGTGAAAGGCTCGCCGGAAGTGCTGCTTGAGCAATCGTCGACGATGGCAGACAAAGTGGCAGTGACCTTCGAAGAAGGTTCGGAAATTATCCCAGGTGGCTTTTACGAGTTTGCTAAACGTTACCCAATGGAGAATGGCGAGTTGTATCCAGGATTTGTTGCAGCATCAGCAGACAAAATTTTTGAAAGCACTAATGGTTAAACGTACTAATGGCTAAACGCCATGGAATACCTCGGGCTAACGTTGTTGTTTGTTAGCCTCTTGCAACCTAGGGTTTGACTGAGTTGCAAGGTAAATAAAAAGCCACCAATGTCGCCATTGGTAGCTTTTATAATTTTGTTCGTGTCACTCTAAATTGAGATTAACGAGTACCGTAAACAACGATAGTTTTACCGTGCGCAGAGATTAGGTTCTGCTCTTCTAGCATCTTCAAGATACGACCTACTGTCTCACGAGAACAGCCAACGATTTGACCGATTTCTTGACGAGTGATCTTGATTTGCATGCCGTCTGGGTGAGTCATCGCATCTGGTTGTTTAGCAAGGTTCAGAAGCGTCTGAGCGATACGACCAGTTACGTCTAGGAACGCTAGGTCACCCACTTTTTGGCTAGTTACTTGAAGACGACGAGCCATCTGCGCAGAAAGACGCATTAGGATGTCTGGGTTTACTTGGATAAGCTGACGGAACTTCTTGAAAGAAATTTCAGCAACTTCACAAGGAGATTTAGCGCGAACCCAAGCTGTACGCTCTTGGTCTTCTTCGAATAGACCAAGTTCACCAATAAAGTCACCTTGGTTTAGGTAAGAAAGAATCATTTCCTTACCTTCTTCGTCCTTGATAAGAACCGCAACAGAGCCTTTAACGATGTAGTACAACGTTTCAGCTTTTTCACCTGCGTGAATTAGCGTGCTCTTTGATGGGTACTTATGAATATGACAGTGTGAAAGAAACCACTCTAATGTTGGGTCGGTTTGAGGTTTACCTAGAACCATAATATCTCACTTCCTCTGCAGGGTACGCTTGCGCTATCCATATTTTAGCTAAGCCTGAATTAGGCTTACTAGAATAAGAGCACTTTTTATATGCTGCAAGCTCTCTTGTGTTTCGGTAAGAAATAGTATCCTTTTTCGAAAACGATTTCTTGATTTTAATCGTGCCATGATTGAGATTTTGTAAGCAAAACTGTGCACATGATCACGGTATGAAAAGTAAACATCTAGCCCGCTACGTTTTTAGCCAATTTTTCCTGTTTCAATCAGCTGTTGTAGGATAGGCCTAACTATGAGCTCCATTGCAAAGCTCATTTTGCCGCCTGGCACAACAATAGTGTTGTGGCGCGACATAAATGAGCCATCAATCATGGCCAGCAGATATGGGAAGTCGACATTCTTAATGCCACGCAGACGAATCACAACAAAACTTTCATCTAAACTCGGAATACCTTTGGCGTTAAGCGGGTTGGAGGTATCGACGGTTGGGACGCGTTGAAAGTTGATGTGAGTACGAGAAAACTGCGGAGTGATGTAATTGAGGTAATCGTCCATTGAGCGCACGATTGAGTCCATCACCGCTTCACGCGAATGGCCGCGATCGCGAGTGTCGCGCACGAATTTTTGGATCCACTCTAAGTTCACAATTGGCACCATGCCAATCAAGAAGTCCACATGCTGAGCAACATTAACATCGCCATCAACCACACCACCATGCAGCCCTTCATAAAACAGCACGTCGCTGTTTTCAGGTAAGTCTTGCCACGGTGTAAATGTGCCTGGCATTTGATTGTAGGGAACCGCTTCGTCAAACGTATGCAGATAACGGCGCACGCTGCCAGTGCCGTCATGACCGAACTTACGGAAAAACTCTTCTAATCCCGGGAAGTCATTCGCTTGCGGACCAAAGTAACTGATATGTCGGCCTTGCTCGCGGGCTTTGCGAATTTCGATGTCCATTTCAGGGCGAGTAAAGCGATGGAAGCTGTCTCCTTCCACCCATGCCGGCCTGATGTTCATCATATTGAACATCTTGCGGAATGCTTCAGACGTCGTGGTTGTGCCGGCACCGGATGAACCAGTAACCGCAATGATTGGGTGTTTAGCTGACATGACAAACCTTGTCGAAAATTACGTACCTGTAAAGTGCAGCAGCGAACCGCTGCACGGTCGATAACCCACTATAGCATGTAACAACGACTTGTCATCGAGTGGGATACGGTAAAAATGTGAACGTGCTAAAACTTTGCTTTGAGTTGAATATCAACCGTTTCATGCAGTTCTGAGAACACGATGACGGCTTCACCTTTTTCTAGTTGCGTCTTCACTTGATCTATTTTGTTTTGCAGTGAAATTTCAACCGCGCCATAGTCGGTGCCTTCGCGTAGCACGAACTCACGAATTAGATTGTCCAGTGTTTCTGGCGCGATGCCTTGCCAAGGAATGATCATAAATACCTCAAACTTTTATGATGAAAGGCTAGTTTACTGTGTTCGCGGTTTGGATACAGCTGAAAGGTACTCTGCCGCGACACTTTCGTAGTACGCGGGTAGGGCTTCCTCCAACCAGAACTTTGGTTTTAATGCCGTACCAGTCAGAAAGCCAACGTGTCCGCCGTGCTCAAACAGACGGTAATCAATGTTATCTGGCAGAACAAATTTGGGGATCACCTCATCGGTCATGAACGGGTCGTCTTTGGCGTGGATGATCAAAGTTGGCAAGGTGATCTGCTGTAACTTGCTCAATCCTGAGCATTGATCGTAATAATCTTGTGCATCCTTAAAACCATGCAGAGGTGCAGTGATCAAGTCATCAAATTCGTACAGACGAGTGACGCGCTTGATGGAGTTGTACGACAGCGCCAATTCGCCATGCAGTAAATGATGTTTTTGTAGAGCATTCCGTTTGAGCGAAGAGAGTAGGTAACGGCGATACACTTTGGAAAAGCCCTGCTCAATTCGATTGGCACAAGCCGCCAAATCCAGTGGTGCAGAGACGATGGTGGCCGCTTTTAAAATCGGGTCATCTTTATATTGTGCTAAGTAGTTCGCCAGCATATTGCCACCAAGGGAGATGCCGACGGCGACTTTTGGATTGTTTGGAAAGCGCAGATGAAGGTGTTCCAAAAAGAAGCGAGCGTCCGTTACTTCTCCTGAATGGTATGCGCGAGCTTTTTTGTTCGGTTTGCCGCTACAGCCACGAAAATGCATCATCACCGATAACCAACCAGATTTCGCAAACGCATTCATCAGGCCGTTTGCATACGGGCTGTAGAAGCATCCTTCCAAGCCATGAAACAGAACGAAGATGGGTTTGTTCTGCGCAGGTTCTTTGGTAGGATCTTCACTCCAAGCGAGATCGAGGAAGTCGTCATCGTCGGTATCCAGCGTCTGCCAAATAGGCGTAAACAGCGCTTTTTTACGAATAAAGCGCGGTAAAAGGGTCTGAAGGTGCGGGTTCTTGATCCCGGCGGCTGCGAAAAATTGTGTCATACCTAACTGCTCTTATATGGTCCTTCATGTCAGTTGAAGAACTTATTAATATAATCCTTTATAAAGATTATAGGTATTCTACAGCGTTATGAGTGTTTTGGTGGGTGAATGTTTGGCACAGGGATAGCAAAGGCTTGCTGCAAATGCTCCCCACCAAGCTGACGACAGTATCTGAGCGTGAGTGGATCGCCATCGTTTTTAATCAGTGTAAGTGAGTTAATACAGTCGACCAAATCGGCTTGTTGTTGCTTTTCGAGTTGCAGTTCAAACTGCAGGCTTTCTCGATACAACGCATCGTTCACTTGGGACTTTAGATGACGTCTCAGGTCGCGAAAAGAGTGCAGCAGCGTTTCACTGCGGCCAAGACAGCTTTGAACTAAATGCCAATCTTTCTCTTGGAAGATAAGCTGCTGCTCGTCGAGCCAACGGAGCAGCAGTAATAGATTCACGTTACCGTGGTAATTGTTTTGCAATGATAAACACGCTTCTTTTACTTCTCGCACGCCATAAAACTGCAGGCTGAACTGCCAAAGGTGTTCTAGGGTAAGAGTGTATTCCGCGTGTTTGTTTGTCATTGGTTAAACTCTAGCTCCATCTGCTCCAGTTCTTCCTGAGCAGACATCCATTCCATTTCCACTTCTTCAAGTTCTGATTTGCTCGAAGCTTGAAGGGCCAGTACTTCATTTAGTTTAGCTTTATTTTCGGCTTCATACAGTGAGTTATCCGCCAATTGTTCTTCAGCCTCTGCCAGTGCTACACCTAACTTATCCATTTTATTTTCTAATTGTGTCAGGGTTTTGCGAATTGGCGCCGTCAGTTTACGAAATTCCGCTTCGCGACGTTTTTGCTCTTTCTTCGCAGCGGCACTGTTTGCGGTATCTTTAACTGGTTGCGACGCTTGTGCTTCTTTTCGCTCGGCTTTTTGTTGTTCAGTCAGCCACTTGTAGTAGTCGTTTAGGTCACCATCGAATGGCGCAACTTGGCGATCATGTACTAAGTACAAGTCATCGGTGGTTGCGCGCAGTAAGTAGCGGTCGTGTGAAACAATCACCATCGCACCTTCGAACGTTTGCAGAGCCATGGTTAACGCTTGGCGCATGTCTAAGTCTAGGTGGTTGGTTGGTTCGTCGAGTAGCAATAGGTTTGGTTTTTGCCACACGATCAACGCCAGCACCAAGCGTGCCTTTTCACCACCAGAGAACGGTGCGACTTTTTCTAGCGCTTTGTCGCCTTGGAAACCAAAACTACCTAGGTAATCGCGCAGTTGCTGCTCTGTTTGATCCGGTGCGATCTGCATCATGTGCTGCAGTGGTGTTTCTTCTGGGTGCAACGTTTCCAACTGGTGCTGAGCAAAGTAGCCGATCTTTACGCCTTGCGAATAGGTGAGATCGCCGCCTTGCGCTTTAAGTTCACCTGAAAGCAGTTTGATTAAGGTCGATTTACCTGCGCCGTTGCGGCCAAGCAAACCAATACGGCTGCCCGGTACTAAGTTCAGACGAATCTTTTCTAAAATTAGGTTGTCGCCGTAACCTGCCGATACGTCGTCCATCATCATGATTGGATTTGGCAGCGCAGCTGGTTGACGGAATTCAAAGCTGAATGGGTTATCGAACTGCGCGGGCAAGACTTTTTCCATGCGTTCTAGCGCTTTGATTCGGCTTTGCGCTTGGCGCGCTTTCGACGCTTTGTAGCGGAAGCGGTCGATGTAGCTTTGCATGTGCGACATTTGTTTTTGTTGCTTCTCGAACATCGCTTGTTGCAGCATCATTTTTTGCGCACGTTGATTTTCGAATGACGAGTAGTTGCCCGTGTATTCGTTCAGCTGTTGGTTTTCGATATGGATGATGCGACCAACGATCGGATCTAGGAAATCTCGGTCGTGCGAGATCAAAATCAATGTGCCAGGGTAGTTTTGCAGCCAGCGTTCTAGCCACATTACGGCGTCCAAATCCAAGTGGTTGGTTGGTTCGTCGAGCAGTAGTAGATCGGAACGACACAATAGTGCTTGAGCCAAGTTAAGGCGCATACGCCAACCACCAGAGAACTGAGTTAAGTTCCAGCTCATCTGTTCTTGGCTAAAGCCAAGGCCGTCAAGCAATTCTGCCGCACGGGCACGGATGCTATAACCGCCAATGGTTTCGATCTTGCCGTGAATTTCTGCCACCAGCGTACCGTTGTCTTTTTCTTCGGCAACCGCTAGCTGTTGCTCAAGACCACGGTATTCGCGATCACCATCAATGACGTATTCCAGTGCGCTGCGTTCTAAAGCAGGTGTTTCCTGCGCTACCCACGCCAATTCCCAATGCTGAGGTTGGCTGAACGAGCCCGCGTCAATCGACAGTTCATCTTTCAGTAGAGCAAATAAGGTCGATTTACCACAGCCGTTTTTGCCAACCAGACCCACTTTGTCACCTGGGTGAATGGTTGCCGATGCTTGGTCTAAAAGAGGTTTACCGCCACGCAGTAACTGAATATCAGAGAAGGTAATCATAGGGTTTTTGTTCACTTTGCGCAGCGCGCGTTTCTTGGTCGTTGATCTCGCGATGAATAGTAGGGCTATTGACGGGAAAAGTCGATCACTGAGCTTTAATTGCATTATGCTATACAAAAAAGTATAACAATTTGATAACGGATAAAAATCACCACAAGGACGACCATTTGGCTGTAGCAGCGTCTATTCTCCCAAGAGTTCTGGTCATTTATGCTCACCCAGAGCCGCACAACTCCATTGCCAATCAAGTGATGATAAAGCGAGTGCAATCACTTGAGCACGTGACGGTGCACGATCTTTATGGCGCTTATCCTGATTTCTTTATCGATGTGAATCACGAACATGATCTACTGATGAATCATGATGTCATTGTCTTTCATCATCCTCTTTATATGTATTCATGTCCGGCGTTGTTGAAAGAGTGGTTAGACCGAGTACTCGGCAAGGGTTTTGCGTTTGGCGACGGTTCTGCACTGGAAGGCAAATATTGGCGCAGTGTGATTACCACGGGTGGTAAAGAAGAAGCCTTCAGTGCTAGGGGGTATAACAAGTATCCGTTAGAGCAGATTCTGCAACCGTTCGAGTTGACGGCGGCACTATGTCAGATGCATTGGATGGAGCCGCTGGTGTTGTATTGGTCACGCAATGTTTCTGATATTGAACGCTATGAACACGCGGAGCTGTATCGTCGATGGCTGAGTAATCCTCTTGATGAGTGGGAAGCGTTGCACCAAGGAGGTCAGCATGGCGATAACCAGTGAGTTTCTACAAAGCAGTGTCGTGTTTCTGTCGGCGGCGGTGATTGCTGTTCCTTTGGCGCAGCGATTTGGCTTAGGTTCGGTGCTTGGCTATTTGTTGGCAGGAGTATTGATTGGCCCTTGGGGATTACGCCTGATTAGCGATGTCGATGCGATTCTGCATTTTGCCGAGCTCGGGGTTGTGTTGCTGCTGTTCTTAATTGGCTTGGAATTGAACCCGAAAAAATTATGGCAAATGCGAGGGCCGATTTTAGGTCTTGGCGGCGCGCAAGTTGTAGTGACGACGGCGGTTATTGGTAGCATTGTCAGTTTGTTTGGCTTGAGCATGCAGGTGAGTTTGGTCATCGGCATGGGGCTCGCCCTTTCCTCTACGGCCATTGCACTCAAAGTGATTGAAGAGCAAGGCCTCAATGGCACCGAAACGGGCCAGTCTGGTTTTGCTGTGCTGCTTTTTCAAGATATCGCCGTCATACCGATGTTGGCTATGTTACCGCTTTTAGCTGGTGAACAGAATGTAGGCAGTTGGTTCGATGCTTTTACCGTTTTAGGCAGTGTCGTAGCCTTGTTGATTGGTGGTCACTTTTTATTGCGCCCTCTGTTTCGTTTTGTCGTGATGAGTGGGGTTCGCGAGTTATTTACCGTGGCTTCACTCTTGGTGGTGCTAGGCATTTCGGTGGTGATGCAAAAACTGGGCTTGTCCATGGCGCTAGGAACTTTCTTAGCTGGAGTGCTGCTGGCCGAAAGTGAATATCGCCATGAGCTAGAAATCGCTATCGAGCCGTTTAAAGGTTTGCTTCTTGGTCTGTTTTTTATCGCGGTTGGCATGGCGGTAAACTTGGGCTTACTGGCGTTGCATCCTCTTGAAATTCTTGGTGCGGTGGTGGCTTTGGTTGTGGTGAAAGGTTTGGTGTTGTACGCCCTAGCCAGAGCGGGTCGAGTGCGAGAAAAAGCACGTAGCCGTATGGCCGCCATCTTGAGCCAAGGTGGTGAGTTTGCTTTTGTGATTTTCACCGCGGCAAGCCAAGAAGGCATTTTATCCAAAGAACAAGTGGCGTTTTTGTTGGTTGTGGTGAGTCTATCGATGGTGACCACGCCACTCTTGTTGATGGGACAAAAGAAGTGGTTCGCTCATACGCTTAATCAGGAAGAAGAGAGCGTCACCAGTCACGTGGTTGATCGTCGTCCTCGCGTCATCATTGCGGGTTTTGGTCGTTTTGGGCAAATCGTTGGGCGCTTAATGTACGCCAATAAAATCAAAGTTACGGTATTGGAAAGTGACGCCAGCCAAATTCACTTACTGCGTAAGTACGGTTACAAAGTTTTTTATGGCGATGCCACGCAAATCGATTTGTTGCGCGCCGCTGGCGCAGACAAAGCGGAAGCGTTAGTGATTTGTACAGACTCGCCGGATGAAGTGATGGCGATTGTCGATATCTGCCGTACGCATTTTCCGAATCTCAAATTGCTCGCTCGTGCTCGAAGCCGAGTGGAAGCCTATCAGTTGATGAGCCATGGTGTGCAAAACTATTCGCGTGAGACTTTTTTAGGCGCACTGGATCTTGGTCGTCAAACTCTGGTTGAGTTAGGCATGCACCCATATCAAGCAAAGCGGGCAGAAGCACATTTTCGTAAGCTCGATAATGCTATGCTTAAAGACTTGCTGCCTCAGCATAATGAAGATAAGAAGCTCGCCCAAAGAGCCAAAGAAGCTCGTAAAGAGCTAGAAGAAATTTTTGGTCGTGAGATGGAAAGCGATCACCAGTCGCCTAATCATTGGAAGTAGTACCCGCAGACCTAAGCGGGAAAAGGAACAAAAGTGAAAGCCAAGAAACGTTTTATCGCGGGGGCAACTTGCCCACAGTGCAGCCAGCAAGATACCCTACGCTGGTGGATAGAAAACAATATTGAGTTAGTCGAGTGCGTTGAGTGTGACTACACCGAGCAGCGTAAACCGCAATCTGTAGAGAAAAATAAACACTCCGCGCAGGAAATGATTGGGATTTTTAAGCCTGAGTAATTGAACTTCGATAATTGATCCCCATAATACTACCATCGCAGTACTTAACCCCATTCTGGTTAAGTCAATTAATCTCTCTGGAGTTAGTATGAAAATTGAAAAGAACGTTGTTGCAAGCCTTGCATACAAAGTAATGATGGAAGACGGTGTAGTAGTTGACCAATCAACTGCAGACGCGCCTCTAGATTACCTTCACGGTCACAACAACCTAATCACAGGTCTTGAAAAAGAGCTTGAAGGTAAAGTGGCTGGCGACAAGTTCTCAGTAACTGTAGCTCCTGAAGATGCATACGGTGAGCACAACGACGCTCTAGTTCAGCGCGTTCCTGCTGACGTATTCCAAGGTGTTGAACAAATCGAAGTTGGCATGCGTTTCCTAGCAGACACTGACCAAGGTCCAATCCCTGTAGAAGTGACTGAAGTAGACGGCGACGAAGTGGTTGTTGATGGTAACCACATGCTAGCAGGTCAAACGCTAACATTCGAAGTTGAAGTAATGGCAACTCGTGAAGCAACAGCAGAAGAGATCGAACACGGTCACATTCACCAAGCTGGTGGTTGTTGTGGTGGTCATGACCACGATCACGATCATGAAGGCGGCTGCTGTGGCGGCGAAGAGAAAGGCGACGACCACGAATGTTGTGGCGGCGGCGGTTGCGGTTCTCACTAATCGCATGCTCTTCACTAGATAAACGCATCTAGTAAAGCTTTAAAAAAGCGCAAGTTGAGGTTTCAACTTGCGCTTTTTGTTTATCTGCGGTGTAGTGCAAATCATACAAGGAATAACAGTTGGACAAAGCGATGACGAAACCGTTCTCAATTGCCATTCACGGCGGAGCAGGCACCATTTTGCGTGAACAAATGAGTGATGAACTTCAGCAATCCATCTTGGCAGACTTAGAAGCAGCGGTAAAAGCAGGACACCAAATCCTCGAACAAGGTGGAGAAGCGCTTGATGCGGTGGTCGCTGCGGTAAAAGTATTGGAAGACTCTCCCAACTTTAATGCGGGTAAAGGCTCGGTTCTTACTCACAACGAAATGGTAGAAATGGATGCCTCTGTGATGGATGGTCGCAACCTTGCCGCAGGTGCTGTCGCGGGCGTTAGACACATTAAAAACCCGATCGAGTTGGCTCGGGATGTGATGCTTCGCAGCAACCATGTGTTGTTGGTTGGTGAAGGCGCTGAGAAGTTTGCTTTTGAACAAGGCCATCAATACACCGAACAAGATTACTTCTTCACAGATCGCCGTTATGAACAGCTGCTCTCAATGCGTGAGAAAGGTTTGTTTGCGTTATCTGAGTCTCGTTACCCGGATGATCGTAAACACGGCACCGTAGGCGCAGTGGCGTTAGACCAGCAAGGCAACTTAGCTGCGGCGACCAGTACGGGTGGGGTAACCAATAAGCAATATGGTCGTGTTGGAGATTCTGCACTGATAGGTTGTGGCACGGTGGCTGAGAATGGCGTGGTGGCAGTTTCAACTACGGGGGTTGGTGAGTTCTTTATTCGTAAACGTGTTGCGGAAGATGTAGCAGCACGCATGCGCTATTTGCAAGAGGACGTACATACCGCGTGTGAAGCCATTATTCAGGGAGATCTCAAAACCATGGGCGGAGAAGGTGGCCTGATTGCCATTGATGCGAATGGGGAGTTGCATTTCGCTATGAACAGTACGGGGATGTATCGTGCGGGTATCAATACTCGTGGTGAGTTGTGTGTGAAAATCTACGCTAACGACTAACCGTTCGATCATTTCACGATGAGCCACCGTGCAATTACAACAAAGCCCAGCATAAGTCTGGGCTTTGTTTTGTCTTTCGCGTATTGATCAGTAATGCGGCGGCGGTGGCTCGTTGGCTGGATCTTCCATATTCGAAGAATCCATATTTTTCACTTTGCCTACTACGTACTTCATTTGATCTTGCATCTTCGTGATCTGCAATTGTTGTTGTGACAATGCACTGTTCAGATCTTCGATTGTTTGCTCTTGGAACGCCACCTGACACTCTAAGTCGTTGATGCGTGCTTCCAATTGCTCAATGAGTTTTTCTGTCATGACCCGTTCTCTAGTTGCCAAGCTTGGGCGATGCCCGCCGATGTGGCAGTAATTACACGTTGCTTAGAATCAAAGGCAGCATCATACACGACCGCGCGAGGAGGGCGAGTATCTTTTTTCGGCTCGACTTCAAATCCGTCAATGCGCTTTCCGCTCTGCGTATCCCAAATCGAGACGCGGCCTGAAGGTGTTCCCGTTACCAGTCGAGAGCCATCATCAGAAAAACGCGCGGTAGAGAAAATCAGCTGGCGTGACCAACTGCTGAGTTGCGAAACCTTTTGCCCCGTTTCTAAATTCCAAATGATCGCTTGATTGCCACCGTCTGACGTCATGGCGAGTTTGCCATCTCGTTGCAGTGCCACGCGCACAACACGTTGTTCATGTTCAAAAGTTCGTAATACCTGACCAGATTCAGTATCCCAGAGGTAAGCTTTGTAGTCGTTACCGCCTGTTAATGCGAATCGACCATTAGGAGAGATGGCGACAGAGTTGACTTTTTCTCGGTGAGCGAGGAACTCCAAGCGACGACCGGTGACTAAGTTGACGTAAATGGCTTTACCGTTTGAGAGCCCAAGTAGCACTTGTTCACCGTTGCTGGTGATGTCGATGTCGCGAATTAATGCGTCAGAAATGGACCACAGCCCTTGTGCTTGCGTCCAGCCAAGGTCCCAAACGGCAAAGTTCATTTGACCTGCGGTTACAGCAAAACGGCCGTTGTCTGAAATACGAATATGAGATACCGCGTTGCCATCGGCATCAAGCTCTCCGAGCGTTGCGAGTTTTTTGTTTTGCTCTAGGTCCCATAAAACCAAGTGGTGTTCTTCAGAGTAGAGCAGGGCAAATCGACCATCTCGGCTGAGTCCAAAGCTCGTTGAGCCCTGTGGTTCGAGTGGCCAACGTTGAACTTCATGCTCGGTAAAAAAGCAACCATTTAACGTGGTGATGACAATTAAATATAGGAATAAATGAGAAATTCTTTGCATCACATCTAATAATCCGGTTTGTGTCTTAAGACATATAGCTAGTATATTGGTATAACGATTGTCTTCACCAGTCTCATATAAGATTTGTGCACAATAACCAATGGCGAAGCCATTATTGGGAGAATTTAATGAAATCAGTTTTAAAAGTGTCGCTACTTGCTGCAACAGTAATGCTAGCGGTAGGTTGTCAGAAAGAAGAAACAAAACCAGAAGCAGCACCTCAAGCAGAACAAGTTCAAGCAGAAACAGGTAAAGCGGTTCACTTTAAAACCGACGACGACAAAGCGGCATACGCAATCGGTGTTTCATTTGCTAACTACCTAAGCACTAGCATCGAAAAACCAAGCGAAATCGGTATCAACCTAAACAAAGACCTTGTTCTTAAAGGTATCGAAGATGTCTTTAAAGGCAACGCAGAGCTAAACGAAGAAGAAACACGTGCTGCTCTAGAGTCTCTAGACAAGCGTGTTGCTGAGAAGATGCAAGCACAAGCAGCAGAAAAAGCAGCGGCAGCGAAAAAAGCTGGCGATGATTTCCGTGCGGAATTCGAAAAGCAAGAAGGCGTAGTGAAAACAGACACCGGTCTTCTATACCAAGTAATCACACCTGCTGAAGGCGAGAAGCCAAAAGACACTGACACTGTACAAGTACACTACAAAGGTACGTTGATTGACGGTACTCAGTTCGACAGCTCTTACGATCGTGGTGAGCCAGCAACGTTCCCTCTAAACCGTGTTATCCCAGGTTGGACAGAAGGTGTTCAGCTAATGCCAGTGGGTTCTAAATTCAAATTTGTTATCCCGCCAGAGCTTGCATACGGGGACCAAGACACACCAAGCATTCCAGCAAACTCAACACTTGTATTTGAAGTTGAGCTACTAAAAGTTGAGAATGACAAAGCTGAGCAATAAGAACGAGCTGAGCTAAGTTATTGAAAAAGGTCCGTTTAACGGGCCTTTTTTGTTCTAGGTCACTAGTTGGTGAGTTTGCTAGGTTGCGTTTCAAATTTTCTGATAAACTTACACCAATTTGTTGATTTTTCGCTCGAAGGCTTATGACAACTACAGAAACAATAAATGCGGAGATGTTGCTCGAAATGGAATCGGTTAACGTGATGCCATTTACTGAGCACGACAAAATCATCTTGAGATCTTACGAAGCGGTAGTGGACGGTATCGCGAGCCTGATCGGTCCGTTTTGTGAAATCGTTCTTCACTCTCTGGAAGACTTAAATACCTCTGCAATCAAAATCGCCAATGGCGAAAACACCGGCCGCCAAGTAGGTTCGCCTATTACTGACTTAGCGCTAAAAATGCTGAAAGACATTGAAGGCTCTGAGCGTAATTTCTCACGTTCTTACTTCACACGAGCTAAAGGCGGCGTACTAATGAAGTCAATCACTGTTGCGATCCGCAACGGTGAAAATCGCGTAATTGGTTTGCTGTGTATCAACGTCAACCTTGATGCGCCATTCTCGCAAGTGTTGCAATCTTTCATGCCAACGCAAGAAGCGAAAGAAGCCGCTTCTTCGGTGAACTTCGCGAGTGACGTAGAAGAGCTGGTGGACCAAACCGTTGAACGCACGATTGAAGAAATCAATGCGGATAAATCGGTATCGAACAACACTAAGAATCGTCAGATCGTGATGGAGTTGTACGACAAAGGCATCTTCGACATCAAAGACGCCATCAACCGTGTTGCCGATCGTCTTAACATTTCAAAACACACCGTGTACTTATACATTCGTCAACGTAAAACCGAGGACGAATAAGCGTGGGTGGATTAACTTACACGCTGGTGGTAAATGGCTCTGTTTACGGCAGCCAATCGGCACGCAGCGCATACCAATTCGCACAAGCAGTCATTGAACAAGGGCATACTCTGGTGAGTGTGTTCTTTTATCAAGATGGTGTGACCAACGGTACAGCGTTAAGTGTGCCAGCTAATGATGAGTTTGATTTGACTAAAGCATGGCAAGGTCTCGCTAAAGAACATGATGTGCGTTTGGAAACGTGTGTCGCTGCAGCGCTGCGTCGTGGCATCATTAGTGAGGATGAAGCCACTCAACATGGTTTAACACAAAACAATCTTGCAGAAGGTTTTGTACAAGCGGGTTTGGGCAGTCTAGCCGAAGCGATGTTAACCCAAGACAGAGTGGTACAGTTTTGAGTCAGTTAACTTATCTATTTCGAAGCGCACCGCATGGCAGCGCAGCTGGTCGCG
Source organism: Vibrio sp. S457-15 (assembly GCF_000960545.1). NCBI lineage: Bacteria > Pseudomonadati > Pseudomonadota > Gammaproteobacteria > Vibrionales > Vibrionaceae > Vibrio > Vibrio sp. S457-15. The sequence goes on from NZ_JYOQ01000042.1 coordinate 118,641, forward strand.
AAGGCGTTGATGCGCTTTTAGCGGCTTCCGCGTATTGCGAAGATATCACCGTGATCTTTATTGGAGATGGCGTGTATCAGCTTCTATTGGGGCAAGAGCCTAGCGATATCCTAAGCAAAGATTACGCGCCGATGCTCAAGTTATTCGACCTATACGACATCGAACAGGTGTTTGTGTGTTCAGAATCATTAGCGCAACGAGGATTGGCTCAAGCCGATCTCGTTATAGATGCTCAAGCACTCAGCCTTGAGCAAGTAAAAGAAAAACTGCAGCAAGCTGGCAAGTTACTGTCATTCTGAGGACGCTATGTTACACATCATCAAAACCGTTTCAGCCTTAGAAGATGCATTCGCATTGTATAGCGAACAAGATGCTGCCTTGCTGATTGAAGATGCCGTCTACGCCGCAAATCCACAGCACAAGGCGTTTAGCCAAATAAAACACGCCGCTGTGTTCGCATTAAAAAGCGATATTCAAGCGCGTGGAATGGCAAATCGTATCAGTCCATCAGTGACTGTCGTAGACTACGTTGGCTTTGTCGAATTGACGGCAAAACACGATAAATCTCTCACCTGGGATTAATACACCTTTCCTGTCGATAAAGCTTTACGGATGAATTGCTCTAATTGAACAAAAAAGATCCGTATATTTCTTGACACACCTCTCACTGCTGCATAGAATTTTGCGTCCCTAACTGCCAATGGTAGCTAGGGATAGATTTTTCACAAAGCTTACTTTCAAGTAAATCAGGAGCTAGTTAATGGCAACTATTAACCAGTTGGTACGTAAGCCACGTGCAAAGCAAGTTGTTAAAAGCAACGTGCCTGCACTAGAAGCGTGCCCACAAAAACGTGGTGTATGTACTCGTGTTTACACTACTACACCTAAAAAACCTAACTCAGCACTTCGTAAAGTTTGTCGTGTACGTCTGACAAACGGCTTCGAAGTTACTTCGTACATCGGCGGTGAAGGTCACAACCTTCAAGAGCACTCAGTTGTTCTAATCCGTGGTGGTCGTGTTAAAGACCTTCCAGGTGTGCGTTACCACACTGTTCGCGGCGCACTAGACTGTGCTGGCGTAAATGACCGTAAACAAGGTCGTTCTAAGTACGGTGTGAAGCGTCCTAAGTCTTAATGGATTCCGTTAAGTAAGGCCAAACACTAAATTATTTTTAATTTTTTGAAAAAACTGAAAAGTTTTGGATAAAACCTGAAGAAGACAACGGAGATAAATCCATGCCACGTCGTCGCGTCATTGGTCAGCGTAAGATCCTTCCAGATCCAAAATTCAAATCTGAATTGCTGGCAAAATTCGTTAACATCCTAATGGTTGACGGTAAAAAATCTACTGCAGAGAAAATCGTTTACACTGCACTAGATTCTATGGCTGAAAAGTCTGGTAAAGACCACTTAGCTATTTTTGAAGAAGCTCTTGAAAACGTTCGCCCAGCGGTAGAGGTTAAATCTCGCCGTGTTGGTGGTTCAACTTACCAAGTTCCTGTAGAAGTACGTCCGGTTCGCCGTAACGCACTTGCTATGCGTTGGTTGGTTGAAGCTGCGCGTAAGCGTGGTGAAAAATCTATGGCTCAACGCCTAGCTGCTGAAATGCTAGACGCGTCTGAGAACAAAGGTACTGCTGTTAAGAAACGTGAAGACGTTCACCGTATGGCAGAAGCGAACAAAGCGTTTGCACATTACCGTTGGTAATACCTTTTCAGTGCTGCAAGGTTCCTTGCAGCACTTCTTTAGTTCCTATGCCTATGCTAGGAACTATTGCTATATCTAGGGGATAGCATTTTTTAGCTATAGCAATAGTCCCTATCTCTAAGTTAAGAGGATTCAATCGTGGCTCGCAAAACTCCTATTGAGCACTACCGTAATATCGGTATCTGTGCTCACGTAGATGCAGGTAAAACAACCACTACTGAACGTATTCTGTTCTACACTGGTCTGTCTCATAAAATCGGTGAAGTTCACGATGGTGCAGCAACCATGGACTGGATGGAGCAGGAGCAGGAACGTGGTATCACTATCACATCCGCTGCGACGACTACTTTCTGGCGTGGTATGGAAGCACAGTTCCCTGAGCATCGCGTAAACATCATTGATACTCCAGGACACGTTGACTTTACGATCGAAGTAGAGCGTTCTCTTCGTGTACTTGATGGTGCAGTGGTTGTGTTCTGTGGCTCGTCTGGTGTTGAACCTCAGTCTGAAACAGTATGGCGTCAAGCTGACAAATACCACGTTCCTCGCATGGTGTTTGTAAACAAGATGGACCGTGCAGGTGCAGACTTCCTACGCGTTGTGGATCAAATTAAAAACCGTCTTGGTGCGAACCCTGTTCCAATCCAACTAAACGTTGGTGCTGAAGAGGACTTCCGTGGTGTTATCGACCTTATCAAGATGAAGATGATCAACTGGAATGATGCCGACCAAGGCATGTCGTTCACTTACGAAGACATTCCAGCAGACATGATCGAGCTTGCTGAAGAGTGGCGCAATCACATGATTGAGTCAGCAGCAGAAGCAAGTGAAGAGCTAATGGACAAGTACCTTGAAGAAGGTGAATTGACCGAAGCTGAGATCAAACAAGCTCTACGTACTCGCACACTAAACAACGAAATCGTACTGGCTACTTGTGGTAGTGCGTTCAAAAACAAAGGTGTTCAAGCGGTACTGGATGCAGTAATCGAATTTTTGCCATCGCCATCTGACGTACCTGCAATTAAAGGTGTTGACGAGAAAGATAACGAAATTGAGCGTCACGCAGACGACAATGAACCGTTCTCAGCACTGGCGTTCAAGATCGCGACAGACCCATTCGTGGGTACGCTCACTTTCATGCGTGTTTATTCTGGTGTTGTTAACTCAGGTGACGCGGTTTACAACTCTGTAAAAGAGAAGAAAGAGCGTTTTGGTCGTATCGTTCAGATGCATGCAAACAAGCGTGAAGAAATCAAAGAAGTTCGCGCTGGTGATATTGCTGCTGCTATCGGTCTGAAAGATGTAACGACAGGTGACACACTGTGTGACCAGAACCACAAAGTGATTCTGGAGCGCATGGAATTCCCTGAACCAGTTATTCAGATCGCTGTAGAACCTCGTTCTAAAGCAGACCAAGAGAAAATGGGTATCGCGCTAGGTAAACTGGCTGCGGAAGATCCATCATTCCGCGTAGAAACGGACGACGAAACAGGTCAGACTCTGATCTCTGGTATGGGTGAACTTCACCTAGATATCATCGTTGATCGTATGAAGCGTGAATTCAGCGTTGATTGTAACGTTGGTAAACCTCAGGTTGCTTACCGTGAAACCATTCGTGGTAAAGCGGAAGTGGAAGGTAAGTTCGTTCGTCAATCTGGCGGTCGCGGTCAATACGGTCACGTATGGGTCAAACTTGAGCCTTCAGAACCTGGTGAAGGTTTCGTATTCGTAGACGAAATCGTGGGCGGTGTGATTCCTAAGGAATACATTAGTTCGGTAGCGAAAGGTATCGAAGAGCAAATGAATAGTGGTGTTCTAGCGGGTTACCCTGTCCTAGATATTAAAGCTACACTATTTGATGGCTCTTACCACGATGTAGACTCAAGCGAGATGGCGTTTAAGATCGCTGGCTCGATGGCATTCAAGAAAGGTGCACTAGAAGCACAACCTGTGATTCTAGAACCAATGATGAATGTCGAAGTAACCACTCCGGAAGATTGGATGGGTGACGTTGTTGGTGACCTAAACCGTCGTCGCGGTATGATCGAAGGTATGGATGAAGGTGTGGCTGGTCTTAAGATCATCCGTGCTCAAGTTCCACTATCTGAGATGTTTGGTTACGCAACTGACCTACGTTCTGCAACTCAAGGCCGTGCGTCTTACTCTATGGAGTTTAACGAGTACGCTGAAGTGCCGAAAAACTTCGCAGATAAAATTATTGCAGAGCGTGGTTACTAATTGACGATTGAACTACAAAAAGTTTACGACTTTTTGCGAGATCAAGCCGTCCAAATATTGCGCTAACGGGCGTTGGCGCATAAAATAACAATTTCTGGCGCGTCGTAGATCAATAATGATCACGGCGAATCATAACTAGGAAGGAACACGATCGTGTCTAAAGAAAAATTTGAACGTACGAAACCGCACGTTAACGTTGGTACTATCGGCCACGTTGACCACGGTAAAACAACTCTAACTGCTGCTATCTGTACTACTCTAGCTAAAGTGTACGGCGGTGAAGCGAAAGACTTCGCATCTATCGATAACGCTCCAGAAGAGCGTGAGCGCGGTATCACAATCGCAACTTCTCACGTAGAGTACGACACTCCAAGCCGTCACTACGCGCACGTTGACTGTCCAGGACACGCTGACTACGTTAAAAACATGATCACTGGTGCTGCACAGATGGACGGTGGTATCCTAGTTGTTGCTGCGACAGATGGCCCAATGCCACAAACTCGTGAGCACATCCTACTAGGCCGTCAGGTTGGTATCCCATACA
>NZ_JYOQ01000043.1:0-434 GCF_000960545.1 Vibrio sp. S457-15
CCATTCCTTGTGTAGAGCTAATGTCCTTATGGCTTCGTGCGCCGAGCGCTTAGAATATCGATTGCCATTTTCTTTAATCACCGCATGCATTATATCTTTTTCAATTTCAGATACTTCTTTCGCAAGTTCTCTATATTTGCTGGGCGATGGCTTTAGTGTTTCAGGTTTTCCCTGTACTACTTTATAAAGAAGAAGAGTGATTTCTTGGGCATAATCTTGTGGTGATTCAGTTAATAGTTCTTTGTTTTTTTTAGTGAAGTTACTTATTTCATCAAATGCAAAAGTACTGTATTGATTGCCCAAGTTGTTGAGCCTGTATAGGTTTTCTTCCAAGTAACTGTCATAGTTATGAAGGTTTCTGTATCTATCTAATACATCAACTATTAACTTTGGCTTCTCGCGTGCTAAAAAGTCTATTAGAGATCTAATGTGCC
>NZ_JYOQ01000044.1:0-348 GCF_000960545.1 Vibrio sp. S457-15
CCCGCTGTACTCATTCCTGCCGCTAGGATTGCTGCTAGAAGGATACCAGCAACCACTGGGTGGAATACGGTGTTCACAAGCAACATAAAGATTTTCTCCCCATCTTCTAGTTGCGTACCGGGGTGGCCAGTCACCCATACCAGACCAACAAGACCCACTAGCATTGCACCTGCCATTGAAAGCGCAGTCCAACCCACAGCGATACGACGCGCGGTAGTTAGGTCTTTGTTGTAACGTGATGCGTTGAAACGCGTTAGGATGTGTGGCTGCACAAAGTAGCCAAGACCCCATGCCGCTAGCGAGATAATCGCGATAGCTGACAGCGGCTCACCTTTCACATCATTCCAC